>DOIX01000337.1:7702-10274 GCA_003511885.1 Cyanobacteria bacterium UBA11153 | reverse complement strand
GGGCTGCTAACTCTGTAACGATCTGAGTTTCTGGTCGTTGGTTAAACTGTTGTTGGAGTTCGTTGATTTGATGATTTAGTTGTGCGATCGCAGTTTCGATACCGCTGATATCTACTCCTGGTGTGGGTTGTGGTTGATTCAGCAACAACATCAGAGCGTTGACTTGTTTAGCTAATTCACCAATTTCTTGGGGTTCTGGTCTATTATTAAATTGTTGGTATAGAGAATCTAAATGACTGCTAAGATTAGCGATTGCTTGTTCTATAGTAGTTACTTCAAGATTTGGGGCAGTCGATATATTGTTTACCTTTACTTTTAAGGACTCTAACTTACTATTAATGTTAGCGATTTCCACCCCGACATTATTTAGATCGATACTGGAAGGAGGCGGTAGCCGATCCAAACGTAAAGCTGTAGCATTTAATTGTTCTGTCAGTTGAACAATCGCTGTTTGTAAAAGATCTATTACTTGAATTTCTTGTCGGTTATTGAACTCTTGGTTAAGCCGATTGAGCCGTTCGTTAATTTCTGCGATCGCATTTTGAGCCTCAGCAAAAGTTTGACTATCAGCTCTTTCATTTAACAGTCTAGGTATACTATCTAGCTGGATATTGATATTTGATATTTCTTCTTGGATGCGGTTTAGATCGATATCTGGAGGAACAGATAGCCTCTCAACACGTAAAACTATAGCATTTACCTGATCTGCTAATTGAGCTACAGTCAGTTTATATTCCTCTATTTCTTGTTTTTCTGGTCTACTTGTGAATTCTTGGCTGAGACTCTTAATCTGAGTATTGATATCTGGTAATGTCTGAACTTCCTTATTTAAAGCTTGGACAATTTGATTTGTTTGTGCCAGTCCACTTTGAATATTATTATCGATTTGTTGTTGAAATTGACGACGATTAACTATATTAAGTCCAAGAGCTAGAGTCATGGGCGCTGCCGCATAGACTGCCTGTTTAGTTGCCACTGCTGCCACCGTGCCTAAAGCAGAGCCAGCAAGGGACAAATATTCGGCAATCTCTGACCAAGATGTTGATTTCATGTCGACTTTATATAATGATGGTTTGGGGTTTGCTGTTGGCTGGGATGCTCGCGATCGCTAAACTTAGCGTAGAAGTTGGCAGGAATAGGTAGCAGAGAGTCTTCAAAGCGAACATTTTCCAGAAGTCCGATCGTTCACTAATGACAAATCAAAAGAACCATTCCACTAGTATATTTACCCACAGTAGACGTTTCCACTGGTAATCTTGGATACATTTACATGGCACAGGGGCAAATTGAAATAGCTGCATCTTCCGCCTCAGCAGGGATACGGTATTAATTACCGAAGTAGGTTATATCTTTCCGGATTATTTAGGAAATCCTCAGATTTCTAGTTGTCTGATATCCTGGTAGCCAATTCAATCAAATCTTCAATTTTCTTAATATTTGCATCCCCTGCTAGATAACCAATACCCCGATGCAGGTGAAGACGAAATTGGGTAATGAGGGTTTCCTTATCAGTCCCCAATCCATCATTGTGGCAGCGCTGTTTCAGGGCGATTAACAGAATATCGGCAATCTCTCCCCCGAAAACCCGCCAGGTTAATTCTACATTAGAGTCAGCGGGGATGGGTACGGGTGAAGGGATACTAGGCTCCGCCAGGGAGCGACAGAATGCCCAGCGGCACAAGATATTCCACTGATCGATTTTAGTATTGCGCTTCAGCTTTGTCAGTTGGTCTTTGGCAGATTGAGATAGTTTAAAACGTTCGATTGGTGCTTCCATAGTCGGGAGTGGGGAGTATAGTGAGGAACTAGGGGCTAGGGGCTTTCTTGCTAGGGGCTAGGGAAGAAAGTCGTCAAATCAATGGTTTGCTGGAATTGAGAATGTCTTATAGCAACCGCCACAGCGGTTAGGACACAGAGAGATTGGTAGGGGTGTTAGCGTTAGCGGAGCGTGGCGAAGCCTAGCAAGAGGGCGATAAGAAAGGCAACAAACCCTAACTATTTATATCCTCTTGCTTCACCCTCCCCTCACGATTGATGCCCTAACTGCCTTGTCTATTGCTATAACCGCCCTGGCGGTTGCTATGCCTCTAAACTCTAAGCTCTAACCTCTAACCTCCCATATTAAGATAATCATGAAGAAACAAGTCAAGGTTAAGCCTAATTCTAAACAGCAAAAGATAGAAGAATCTGAAGATGGTACTTTAATCGTTCACCTGAAGTCACCACCTGTTGATGGCAAAGCGAATAAGGAGTTAATCGAGCTACTAGCCAAAAAGTTTAATGTGCCTAAGTCGAAAATCATCATTAAGTCGGGTTTATCCTCAAAAATTAAAACGATTGACATCGATACTAATGGCTAATTATTTTTGAAGATGAGCGATTAGCTTCTTGTGAGGTATGAGCTATACAAGGATATCACAGGAATCAAAGGATTGTTTACTGTAGAAGCGAGCGCAAAAACTAACTTATACTGAAGATGTAACAGATGATCGTACTATCATAGTAAACTGCTACGCATTTAATTTGTATATCCCCACACCCCACACCCCTTTCGATAAATTTACTATCCAAT
>DOIX01000337.1:3716-7528 GCA_003511885.1 Cyanobacteria bacterium UBA11153 | reverse complement strand
CCAATTTAGATGCGCCGCAGCTTCTCCTTCAATATGCAACAGGTAATCAATCGAAAACCCATCTCTATTTCTCTCTTTACAGGTGCTTTTGGTTTGGATCTTGGTTTAGAAAAAGCAGGTTTTCAGACGGTAGCTGTAGTGGAAAAAGACGTTGATGCGACAAAAACTATTACTCTAAATCGCCCTTATCTTTATCAAAGTTCTATCCCCAGAAATATAGAAGAACTTAGTGCCCAAGAATTACTGGAAGAGGGAGGAAGAGTTTTAGATATTGGCAAAGCTTTACAACCTGGGGAAGTAGACTTAGTAACAGGTGGTCCGCCCTGCCAACCGTTTAGTACAGCAGGTAAACGAGGTTCAGTGATGGATCCTCGGGGTAGCTTATTTATGGATTTTATTCGTATTGTCAGAGATATTCAGCCGCGTTTCTTTATGATGGAAAATGTGAAAGGATTTCTCTCAGCACCTATCCGGCATAGGCCCATTAAGCAACGAGGAAAAGAATATCCGCCACTGGAAGCTTCGGAAATGGCAGGTGCGGCTTTGAAGGTTGTATTAACAGAGATGAAATCTCTGGGATACAGCGTAGTTTACAATCTTATCGAAGCAGCCGACTATGGTGTGCCACAAAATAGAGAGCGTGTTATATTTATTGGTTCTAGAGATGGGGAACCTGTAACATTTCCTCTCCCTACTCATCATAAAAATGGTGTTAATTTACCTAAGTGGCGTACTTTGAGAGAAGGTTTAATGGGATTAGTTGAACCGCAACCGGAGTTTATTCCTTATTCTGAAAATCGTCTTCAGTATCTCAGGCTTTTAAAAGCGGGGCAGAATTGGAAATATTTACCTGAAGAATTGCAGCGAGAAGCTATGGGAGGTGCTTACAATTCAGGTGGCGGTAAAGTTGGTTTTTACAGGCGATTGTCTTGGGAAAAACCTTGTCCTACTGTAACGACAAGCCCATACCAGAAAGCCACTGATATGTGTCATCCTGTCGAACTTAGACCCCTTAGTGTCCGTGAATCAGCCCTGATTCAAACTTTTCCTGATGACTGGTATTTTTGTGGTTCAATAACTTCTAAATATCGGCAAATTGGTAATGCTGTGCCAGTACTTTTGGCAAAAGCAATTGGCGATTATATTTACAATTTAATTCAGGGAAATAAGCCACAGGGAAAAGAAATGATGGAACAACTTTCGCTTTTTTCCCTGTAGGTAGATGTGGAAAACACCGACAATCTCTTTCTTTTCTTTGCGTACCTTGGCGCTAACCTTTGCGTACCTTGGCGTTAAAAAAAAGATTGTATTCCCTGCAACTGAAAACCTCCATAAACATAGTAAGCTGCTTATCTATAGCAACCGCCATATCGGTTAAGACATCCTCAATTCCTCAAACCCCTGATTTTACAACTTTCTTCCCTAGCTCCTAGCCCCTCACCCCTCGCTATAGATTCCATCTAGCCATTTAATTCAACATTGTAGGTTTCTCCTCCTACCATTACAAAATCTCCTGATACTAATTGACGACTCCGCCGAGTTTCCGTTGTGCCATTGACTTGGACTTCACCATTTTGAATCATGATTTTAGCTTCACCACCTGTGGCAGCAATCCCCATCCATTTCAGAAATTGATCCAACTTAATTGTTGGGGTTTTGCTAGTCATGATTGGCTGCTCTTTTCTCATCGTCTGCCACCAGCTAATGCAGGAATTTGTTGCTGTTGCAGCTTTTGTAACTCCATCATGAGATTGTCACCGCCGCGACGGGCTTCCCATTTTCCAGATTCATTATTCTGGATATTCCAATCTCCTTGAATGAAATCTTCTTCTTCATTAACTGTACCGCTGTAATGAATTGGGGCAGATGAAATGGTGAGATAGCGTTTGGTGAATTGGATGCGTCTGCCTATGACTTCACCGATTAATGTTGCTTCCCCTGATTCGCTGTCATCGAGAATATTTCCTGTGAGGGTGTTGCTGCTTTGAAGTAGTGTTGCCTCGAATCTGGTGGGGATTTCAGATTGCCAGTATGTACCTAGCCATGTGCCAGTTAAATCTGCCATAAATTTGTTACCTATTTTAACTGTTTTTTGGTGCGGGAATTGTAATATCTAAGGAAGTGACTTTGGGGGAAATACTTGTTAAAGGTGGTATAATGGTTTTGCTGTTCCCTACGACTAGGGTGACTAATTTGTCTGGCTGTAAGTATTTGGCTGCTACTCTTTGGACATCCTCAATTGTGGTTGCTTCAACTTCTTGGCGATAGCGGAATAGGAAATCTGCAGGATAGCCATAATATTCATAGCGCATTAATCGTGATAAGGTTTGACTGGGATCTTGGAAGTTGAAGACAAATGAGTTGATTACTTCGTCTTTAGCGGCGGTTAATTCTGTTGGTGTGATGGGTGTTTGGCGGATTTTGGCAATTTCCGATCGCACGGCTTGGATAAATGGTACTGTGGTTTCGGAACGAGTTTGTCCGCCTGCCACAAAGATCCCGGGATAGTCGTGGCGGGGACTCCAGACTCCATATACAGAGTAGGCTAGCCCCAAGCGGGATCGCACTTCGTTAAATAGTCTTCCTCCAAATCCGTTCATTACTTGGTTTAATACATCTAATTCTGGATAGTCTGGATTGTTAAATTGACCGCCTAAATGTCCAATCTGGACTGAACTTTGGGTTAGTTGAGGCCGATCTACTATAAATATACCACCTTCTTTGGCTTGAGTCGCTCCTGGTACTGTGATTTTTTCTCCTTTGTCTCTGTCTGTGGGTTGCCAATTCCCAAATTTTTCCTGAATTTGCGATCGCATTTTCCTGGTTTTAAAGTCCCCTACTATACCCAGTATCATATTTTGGGGCTGCACGTATTTTTGGTAAAATTTTACCAAATCTTCACGGGATATATTATCTAGGTTTGCGTATTCTATTGTCCTGGCGTAATTACTTCTTTCTCCGTAAATTAGTTTGGCAAATTCCCTCCCGGCAATCCCATCTGGGCTGTCATTACGTCTGGCAATTTGTCCGGCTATTTGTCTTTTGGCTAAGTCTAGTTTTTCTTGGGCAAAGATTGGTTTTTGGATGACTTCTGCCAGAATATTGAAAACTCTTTCTAAGTCTTCAGCTAGGGCACTAAAACTGGCACTTCCAGCGGCTATATCTATCCCTGTTTCTACAGAAGCGGCACGTTGTTCTAAAATTTCATTTAGTTCATCTCCTGTGTGTTTGGTTGTTCCTCCACTTCGCATTACTATCCCTGTTAATGTTGCTAACCCCACTTTTTCTGGAGGCTCCCAACGAGATCCTGTCCTGATTAGTGCTGTCCCGCTAACTAGAGGTAAGTCATGGTCTTCCATTAGATATACTACCATCCCATTGTTTAGTTTGTAGCGTTGGTAATCTGGTAGTTTAATTTCTGGTAGTGGGGGAAATTTTATTTCGTTATAATGTCTGGGTGTGGTTGCTGCTACTGCGGGTAAGTGAGATAATATTATTATGGCTATTGTGACTATTAATAGTCCTATCCATCCTGGCGCTTTGAGGTTTCTTTTTGGGGATTTTGTCATAAGTTTTGGCTTATTTTTTATGGGCTGTTTGCTGTTATTTGTTGTTGTTTATTTTTGATTGGCTGTTTGTCTGGTAATTTTCCTTTCCCAATTTTCCATTTTTCATGGCTAATTCTTGATATCAATAAGCGAATAAGGTTGGGCTACTAAGCTGTCACGCATTTAAGAGAGTCTGTTTTGAGAGAGGGGGAGCAGGGGCGCTCTTGAGAGGGTTTGATGACTTTTTCCCTAACTTGAAAATAT
>DOIX01000337.1:1434-3525 GCA_003511885.1 Cyanobacteria bacterium UBA11153 | reverse complement strand
ACTTTTTCCCTAACTTGAAAATATACAGTTTAAATGGGTAGCAGCTTAATATAGCAACTGCCTGGGCAGTTAAAACCTTCTAAATTCCTAAAATCCTCGATTTTAAACATTTAGTTCCTAGTTCCTCGCTATACTGGATTCATCCCATCGGATATTTATCCTTGGAGCAGGATAAAGGATCCCACAACGGGGAATGCTTCGCCCCAAAGTCCATCAATATTGTTCTTTATTTGCCATATATTATCGCCATAATCCTTCACATCTACAAACATTTCTCTCCTAACTCTTTTCACCAAGGCTATAACCACTAACCACTAACTACTCAGGTAAAATTCTTCCAATAGTTCGATTTTCAGGAGTAAATGTGGCTTGGGCAACTCTTTGAATGTCGGCTGGTGTAACGGCATTAATCGCTTCTAATTCGTTAAATAAGTTTCTCCAGTCTCCTGTTTTTACTTGATATTCGACTAAGTTTCTTGCCATCCCCATATTAGAATCTAATGCTCTTAATAAGGCAGCACGGGATTGGGTTTTTACTCTATCTAATTCTTCTTTACTAATGGGTTCGGTTTTTAGTCGTTCGATTTCACTGTGTAATACTGTGGCTAATTCTTCTACGGTATGTCCTGGTGCTGTCAGGGCATATAATAAGATTAAATTGGGATGTTTATCTCCAGGAAAACCGCTGGCACCTGTGGCGGAAAGGGCGATTTGTTTTTCTTGGACGAGGGATTTGTAAAGGCGAGATGTCCTGCCGTCGCTTAGTAAACTGGCAATCGTATCGTATACTACACGATCTGGGTCGTTAATGGATGGTCGGTGATATCCTTCTAAGTACCAGGGTTGGGATGGTAATTTTAAGGTAATTTCTTTGGTTTCTGTTTGGGGTGGTTCGATAATATTAATTTCTGGTGGGGTGGGTTTGGCTGGGTAGCGTCCAAAATAAATTTCCGCTAATTTTTTGACTTCTGTTGGGTTAATATCGCCGACGATGGCGATGGTGATTTTACTGGGGACGTAATGGGTTTCAAAAAATTCTTGGACATCGGCGCGGGTGAGGTTTCTAATGTCTTTATCGTAGCCAATTACTGGGCGGCGATAGGGATGAATTTGAAAGGCTTTATCTAGGAATGCTTCGATTGTTTTACCGATGGGTGAGTTATCGGTACGCATTCGACGCTCTTCGAGGATTACTTGTTGTTCTTTATAGAATTCTCTAAATACTGGATCTAAGAATCTTTCTGATTCGAGGGACATCCATAATTCTAGTTTATTTGAGGGAAAACTGTAGAAGTATATGGTGGCATCGGCGCTGGTTTGGGCATTTAAGCCAACGCCTCCGGCTTGTTGGACAATTTGACCGAATTCATTCTGATTTACTAGTTGGGCTGCTTGGGCTTCGACTTGGGTAAATTCGGCTTGTAATTTGGCTGCTTCTGTTTGATTTTGGGATTGGGTGGCAGCTTTAATTTGTCCCGATAATCGATCTAGTTTATCTAATAATGGTTTTTCGGCTTGATAGTCTTTTGTACCGATGATAGTTGTACCTTTAAAGGCTAAATGTTCTAAAAAATGTGCTATTCCTGTTTTACCTTCTGGCTCATCTGCTCCACCTACATCGGTATAGGTGACAAAGGAGATAACGGGTGCTTCGTGACGTTCGAGTACGATAAACTGAAGACCGTTATCAAGGCGAAATTGGGTAATTTGTTGGATAACTCTCTCGAGGTACGGTTGAATCGAGGTAGTGGCAGGTGTATCGGTACGTGCCAAAGCGATTGAGGGCAGATTAATCCAGAATGCGATCGCAATTACCATCAATAATAATGACTGCGGCAATCCTATCGCCAATCTCTTTCCCCATTTCCAACCCTGCCATAAATATCTTTGGCACTGGGTGCTAAAATTTGACCAAACCATAAATAATCAAGTATTCTCGGTCATATACTATCATCTATGGGTCTAATATCACATCTATTTAATTACCCATAGTTGGGACAAATGCTCTTGACGCACAGACACGGAAAGTTTTGATCGGGGCTTGCTAGTGCAGCGCGGCAGAAGTTTCTCACCAGTTTCATTGATACTGGT
>DOIX01000337.1:0-1210 GCA_003511885.1 Cyanobacteria bacterium UBA11153 | reverse complement strand
CATTGATACTGATTTTTTCTCCCCTGCCCCCTGCTTCCCTGCGAGCCTGCTCCCAACTGATGGGTTATTTCTGCCCACCTGCACTAGTTGCCCCATACCGCCCACTTTAACCTTAATCCTTAGCCAAGACTCCCTGCAAGAAAATATCAGCGATTCCTTCCGCCATTTCCTGCATATCGCGCAGGGATGCTCCTGGTTCCATAATAGTATTATGGCTAAATCCAGCCACAGCGAACATACCCAAGAAGACTTGAGCGACAATTTTAGGATTCATCTGGCGATAGATACCCTTATCCATAGCAGTTTGGAAAAAAGCCTCAGCAACATCGCTCATTTTCACAATAACTTCTGACTGAATGCGATCGCGCAATTCTGGGTGAAACTGCGCTTCCATAAAGCAAACCTTCATCATGTCAGCATTTTCGCGCATCCGCATCATCCGCCGCTGCATTACCTGGGCTACTGCCTTGTAACTGCCCATTTCACTCAGCTCAGTCAATAAATCGGTGAGAATCTCCACCCATCCTTGGGTTGCCAATTCAATAAGGATGGCTTTTTTGGTTTCAAAGTGACGAAATAGAGTACCTTCTGCGATGCCAGCTTCGGCAGCCAAGTCGCGGGTGGTGGTGGCGTTATATCCGTGACGGGCAAAGAGACGTTGGGCTGTTTGGAGGATACGGCATTTGGTGGTTGTATCTACTAACATAATTTTGGGGGATTTTAAATGAATTTATCGTAAATCGGACAGAGCGATCGTCCTTGACTTGAGCGAGCTACTAAGGCAGATTGCGCCTAGATTTGCTCTCTTGCTCAAGCCCCTGGGGTAGTCAGGCAGCAGTACCGAGGCAGATGAAACTCGGCAGTTCAAGTTATAGTGGGGACAACCCTGACTTGATGAAATACTTTGCCTCAGATGGTACAAGATCTCAAATATACTGAAGTCACGACACGATCTTGAGGCTATTGTCGATGAGTTGTGCCTCCAATTTCTGAAAGTTTTACAGTTTCTCCGGAATTCCCACCATCAGCGCTCGCTTCGAGATAAGCTGCGGCGCATCTAAATTGGATAGTGAATTTATCGAAAGGGTTGTGGGGTGTAGGGTGTGGGGTGTGGGTTTTTTGGTGTGGGGTGTGGCACAATTTTCGAGTTTCCGTGAAAAACTGTCTGAATTTTCAGGGGTGTAACTCTTATTCCTGGTACTTTTCCCAA
>DOIX01000335.1:5952-22279 GCA_003511885.1 Cyanobacteria bacterium UBA11153 | reverse complement strand
GTAGGGATGGAGGGCAGGGCTGTTTCATTCTCGGTTGAAAAATTGAGGGCAGGGGGGCAGTGGAGCAGGGGAGCAGGGGAGCAGGGGAGAATGAGGGTTTTTCACAATAATTAATTCCTAATTTTATTTTATTAGGATTTAGGGTGAGAAACCCTCTCCCAGTCTGATTTGTAGCTTGATCAAAATTTGAACATGAGACAGCTCTGATCGCAAAGCGGGCAATCATTGCCATCGCGCTCTTGTCATCATAGTTATTGTCAATTATCTTAGCTTGTTGAAAATACAGAAGAGATGAGTCATAATTAGGACTTACGCAGTCACGCTACCAATAGTGGATGGTCTGTTAGCTTACGCATAACGCACCCTACAGATAGATGGTTTGCGTAAGTCCTGATAATGTAAATTTTTTTAAACAAAAATCATCTAATCATACCCCTCACCAAATTTTGGCCATCCGCAAGACAAATCCTGGTAGTATTGGTTCACAGCTAACTGTTTCAGGATTATCTAATATTTCTGGTTGTTGCTTGGGGCGGTAGATGTGAACTTTTCGGTTTTTGCGATCGATTAATAAGCCTAGTAATGCACCATTGTCAATATATTCTTCCATTTTCTTTTGCAATCCACTGAGGGTATCGCTTTGAGAACGTAATTCAACTACGAAGTCGGGACAAATCGGTGCAAAAGAGGCTTTTTGTTCCTCACTTAAACCCACATTGCGCACCCTCAACTGTCACAAGGGAGAGTTAAACCAAAAAAAGGGTCAAAGCCCCTGAGTATTTATACCCAAGATGAGCGCCAAGGGACTCAAACATAAGTAAAAATTATCTTCAGGTTGAGCGGACGAGAAAATGAGAAAATAAAGAAGAAAAACATCCTCGTAGTATGGAGAGGAGACATGAATAACAATGAAGAATTAACCGTAGAGAATCTCGACCATCTGGGATTAATAGCCGGAATAATAGATGAATTGGAAATAGTCAGAATCATCAATGAAACAATCCCAGCAGAAAGAGGAGAGAAAATAAGCGCGGGTTTAGTAGTCAAAGCTCTGCTCTTGAATGGGCTAGGATTTTTCAGCAGTCCCTTATACTTATTTCCCAGATTTTGGCTGGGGAAATCGACCAAACATTTATTGGGAGAACAGATCTCAGTTGACTGGTTAAATGACGATAAAATTGGCAGAGTGATGGACAAAATTTATCTCAAGGGGTTGAGTTCGATTTTCTTATCTCTGGCCTTATTTGCTTGTAATAAATATAATATATCTACTAAAGACAAGCATTTGGACTCAACTTCATTTCATCTTCATGGCAAATATTTATCTGAATCACCATCAGTAGAAATAACTGGAAAAGAACCAAAACCTATACCGATAAAAATCAGCCAAGGCTATTCACGCGACCATCGACCTGACTTAAAACAATTTATCATAGATCTGATCTGTACCAGTGATGGGGATATTCCCTTATTTGTGAAAATTGCTGATGGGAATGAATCAGACAAAGCCGTATTTGGAGAAATTATAACTAAATTTCAAAAAGAAGTCAACCTTGAAGGTATAATGGTAGCAGATAGTGCCTTATACAGTCAAAACAACCTAAAAATGCTTGAGAATATATCTTGGATATCTCGAGTACCTTTAACTCTAAAATCAGCCGAAAATCTAATCAAACAACTTCCGGAATCTTCCCTGGTTGAATCAGGAATAAAGGGTTATACTTTAGCCGAAACAACAAGTAAATATGGCGGAATAGCCCAGAGGTGGTTAGTCGTATCCAGTCAGTCAAGACGAGAATCAGATTTACGGAAATTATCAAAAAAGATTGAAAAAGAATTGCAATTAGCTGAAAAAGAACTCAGGAAAATATCCCAAGAAAAAATCGAGAAAAATAGTATAATCATCGAGCTGGTTAAGAGATTAGAAAAGAAATTAAAATATCATCAACTGTCAGAGCTAATTATTGGCAGTGTTCAGAAAAAAAAAGAGTATAGTATATCGGTGAAAATAACCCAAAAGGAAACTGCTATTACTGCGGCGAAGAAACAAGGAGGGCGGTTCATATTAGCCACTAATGTTTTAGATAAAAGTGAGTTAACTTCCTCAGATATCCTCCAGAAATATAAAGAGCAGCAATCGGCAGAGAGAGGATTTGCTTTTCTGAAAGATCCTTTATTCTTTACTGATAGTGTCTTTCTCAAGAGTCCAGAAAGAATTGCGACATTAGGGATGTTAATGTCCTTGTGCTTATTAGTTTATACCTTGGGACAACGACAAATACGTTTAGCCTTAAATTTAAGGAATATGGGATTAAAGAATCAGTTAGGTAGAGTGACTTCTCGCCCTACATTAAGATGGTTATGTCAGTCCTTCCAGGCAGTTCATCTTGTGACGATCTCAGGTGTTAAGCAAATAACTAATCTCACAGATGAACGTTTATTAATTTTAAATCTATTTCCCAAACCTTGCCAAAATTATTATTTGTTATCATAAAAATTTGACCGGGGTTAGATAAAATTTATTTATGATTGGCTTTTTGCCCTTTTTAAGACTTTTGAACTGGGCTAGATTCTCATGACTGTCTGGAGGTTTAATTGACTTTGATTTAACAGGAGAAATAAGATCTAAGTACCGTGAAATGTCCAGAACTTATTTTCTGTGAGCAGATTGGGCGAGGATTCCTCTTTTTTAGCGTTTTTTTTCTTAACTATCCCTTGTGACAGTTAAGGGTGCGGAATGTGGGCTTAAAGCATTCCAGCGCTCTAGTTTAATCCATGAAGCATCGGGGGAACGGGTTGCGCCATTGGGTAAGGTAAAGCCTGCACTAGAGTCAAATGCTTCACCTGTGCCATCTTCTTCTGCCCATTTACCCAATTGTAGGGCAATCTTGAAATTGCGATTACCTGTATCTGAAAAGGCTGGTGACATAATAATAACTTCCCCACTGGCAGTACGTTCAATTCTCAAATCGCGATTGGCTAGACAGAATTCGTAGAACTCTTCAACACTAATCGATTTGAGGGTAGGAAAATTGACTGTTAGTGGAATCCTTTCTGTTTGAATTAGCAGCGTTGTCATTGTTTTTCCTCATTTGAGTGGGTGTGGGGTAGTGACAGAATTATCAGAGGCAATTCGTTATTATCAGTAACGATCAAAAGCAGCCGTTTAATTAATTAAAAGGATCATAATTTTAGTCCATTAAAATGGACTAAAATTATGATATCAGTCAGTTTTAACTCAGATCTTGCAGCATTCTCAATAAGAGGCAGAGCCTCGATATTCTCGTTCCCAGGTTGAACCTGGGAACGAGGGTTTAGAGGCTCTGCCTCCGGTTTATTGCAACTGGTGCAAGATCTCAACTGACTTAAGCTATTAGAGGTTAATCTTGAGAAGCTGCTGTCACCTCCGCCTCTGTCATATTCAACGCCTCAGCAACTTGTGCCAAAGTCAATCCCATTGCCAAAAGGCGGGATATGGTATTTCTTTTGGCTTGTACTTCTGCGGCTAAAGCAGCTTCAGCTTCCTGTCTGGCGACTTCAGCTTCCTGTCTGGCTACTTCAGCACGTTCTGCTCTTGCTGACTCCACTTCAGCACGTTCTGAACCAGTTAATAACAAATTTCCATCCTCATCCCACCACCTCAGCCAGAGTTGGGTTTGATTCTGATAACTTCCTTGCCACAAACCTAATTCGACTTTCAAGGGTGGAATTAGATAATGTCCTCGTTCATTTGGTGTGAGTTTTTGATAGCCTGCACCAGCCAAGCTATATACTTCTAATTTGCCACTACCAATTTCATAGATAGCGTAATAAGCAATCCTGATAATTCGTTCGTAAACCCAGAATTTTCCCGGTCTAATTACTTCTCCTTCTGTCGGATAAGATAGAGGAGTTCGATCTCTTTCTTCGTCTCCATTCCCACTAGCAAATTCTATGGCAATTAAGGGGGCTAAATGTTCCCTCCAGAGGACGTAAGAACGACGAATTTGACCATTTAAGTCCGGTGGCACATTGGGTACATAAAACCAATCTGGCGCTTCTGCCCCTTTTTCCGGTGGCTCGGTTTCTCGCCAGTAAATACCGCTATCTTGCCCGATCGCGTATTGTCCATCAGGATGAATCTGTAGTAAAATAGGTCCGAGCGAGTCAGTGAGAATGATACTTTGGGGATGCTCCTGAAAATTTTTCACAAACGTACCATCCGATTCCGGTAATTGCGTATGATCTGGAAAGGGGGGAGGTAAATCGATTTTGGCGATTGTCTCAGTCATAAGATTCTCCCGTAACCTGTGATTTTTCTATTTTGCCTTGAATTGGGAGTAGGGAGTAGGGAGTGGGAAATGGGGAATGGGGAAGAGAAAAGAATTTCCACTATCAGGTTAGTAGTAAGCACGCTACGTGCCCACTACCAACAAAACCCATCACCCCAACTTCACCAAAATCCCATCATCCCCCCCAAAACTCCCACTCCCAAAAACCCCATTACTATAACCCGCCATCACAATTCCCGTACCACCAATCGCCATTCCAGTCACCACATCCTTCCCACTACTCCCTAACTGTTGCTTCCACTGCAAAGCACCCAACTCATCATATTTTGCCGCAAAAACATCACTACTACCAACATTATTTCCACTCAAATTCCCCAAAGTATATCCCGATAGATAAACATTCCCCAACTTATCAGCAGTAACACCAGTAGAAATATCAGCAGCAATCGTACCTAAAAGTCGCTTCCATTTCAAATTTCCATCAGTATCAAATTGCGCCACAAAAGCATCACCATTTCCGTAATATGTGCCACCTAAACCCGATTTATCTCCTAAAGCACCAGCCCATCCTGCACCAAAATCTCCCACCCAATCCAAAGGACTTCCTTCATAAGTATCGCCCAACTTGCCAAAAGTTTGTCCCGATATATAAATATGTCCCTTATTATCCACAGCAACACCATTAGCCTTATCCAACTCCGCAGTACCCAATTGTTTTACCCAGACTTGACTACCATTACCATCATACTTAGCTAGCCAAGCATCAGCATTACCTTGATTAGTGCCACCTAAATTACCCTGAGTTTGTCCAGAAAGATAAACAAACCCATCATTATCAACCGCAATACCCGTCGCCTCATCAAAAGGAGAATTTCCTAACTGTTTACTCCAAATTTGATTGCCCTCACCATTATACTTAGCAAACCAAGCATCATTATCTACTATAGTATAAGTACGACCTGCTAGATAGAGATTGCCATCCTTATCCACAGTTATTTTACCATTCGAGAGATCGAAAGCCGTATTACCTGCTTCTTTTTGCCACTCTAATTGACCGCTATTATTGTATTTAGCAATCCAACTCTTGCGACTATTAGAATTCCCACTAATTGTACCATCCGTCCAACCTGTCAGATAGATATTTCCCGTACTATCAACAGCAATACCAGTACCTTCATCATACCCTACAGTACCAAGCTGTTGTTTCCACTGCAATACTCCCGCACTATTATATTTAGCGATAAAAGTATCACCTAAGCCAGCATTCGTACCAGCAAAATTCCCCGTAGTGCAACCAGTAATATAGATATTACCATCACTATCGTTAGTTACGCTATTAGCGTAATCAAAACCAGAAGTTCCCAATTGTTGTCGCCATGCTACTGTGGGCTTATCGTTATCTTTGATGCTAAAAATCATATTGTCAATCGCACCAAAACTATAAGCAGGATCAGCTACTAGCAACACATCAAGACGCTCGCTAGGCTCCACTATATTATCATCAATTGGGTTGATGTCAATAATAACTGAAGATTCACCAGACGGGATAGTGATAGTTTCATTAATCAATTCAAAATCCTTACCATTAACAGCCATTGCATCACCCTGTCGATTCGTAATCCATAACTTTACATCAAGTGGATTAGTAGTATCCCCAGTGCGGCTAAGGGTAAACGTAGCCTTGTCACCGTATTCTGAGACTGTGCTATCGTTAACTGTAAAACTGACAGTAGGTTTACTATCATTATCAGCAATAAGTGTCGGTATCGTGCCCCAAGCAGATGAGATAGTATAGTCAGAACTAGGTGTTATAGTAAATAATGCTGTTTCATCAGATTCAAGTTCACTATCATCAATAGCAGTGAAATTCAGGTTATATGCAGCCACTAGTAAATCTCTTAAAGACTCATTTGGCACTCCAGGAAAAGTAAAGCTACCAGGCAGCGTTTGATAATCTACCCCATTGATAGCATCTCCTGTCATTGAGTAATTGACAGTCAAAGGTTGGGATAAATTACCATAACGTTGGAAGTGAAAAAAACTTTTATTACCTGATTCTGAGGTGTAATTACTAGTCCAAGCACCTCGAATACCAGCATAAGATTCAGGATAAACAGCAATTTGCGGTGTTTCCGTGTCAGCAATTAACAGCCAAGCCACGTTACTATTTCCCACCTGATAGCCATTATTCTCTTTTAACTTCAGCTTAACTGTTTCCGGCCATTCAGCTACCGTATCATCTAAAGTTTTAATCGGAATCTTCACCGAATCAGCACCAGCAGGAATAGTAATTGTACCAGTAAGTCTTTCGTAATCGACACCATTAGTAGCTGGTGGTTTATTCCCAATATAGTTAGGATCGATCTCATAATTAACAGTAAGCGGATTCTTATTACTCCCACTGCGAAAAACAGTAAACTCTCCATCATCTTCCCCCTCAGCAGCAAAATCATCAGTAGCCTTCAAAGTCACAGTCGGCTTACTACCATAAATATTCAACCCCAACCCATACAAATTACCCTGATTTCCAGACTGCAAATCTCGCACCTCTAACTTCCACTCACCTACTGAAGATTCACCCCAATTTCGCACAGAAGTAAAAATCCACTTATTATCCTTAGAATTACTAGTTGGAAGTGCATGAGGTGAAGCTAACACCGATTCTGTGCCATCCGGAGAAGTTAATACAATATCCAAATCTCGCCAAACATGACGAGTTGCATCAAACAAAACCTCCACCGACTCAACCGTAATATCCTCAGTAATATTAAACGTGCGAGGAATCCCATTATCATCATTATCCGGAATTAAAATAGGATTAGTAAAAGTCTCCTTAGCCGAAATCTTAACCTCACTTCCCACAGTAGTCCAAGTTTTCGCCAAACTAACCGCCGCCGCCGCATCAACCACACCAAAACCATACTCATCATGTACTTTATTTCCCGCACCATTAGTCACCCAACCCTGATTAGTCGGATTATTTTTAACCGCAGTTTCCACTAAAATATGCTGCACATCCCGCAAACTTAAACTCGGATTCGCCTCTAACATTAACGCGATCGTACCCGAAACTTGCGGTGCAGCCGAAGAAGTACCGCTGGCATTTTTCGTATAATCTTTATTGAGATAATCCTGACTGCTACTACCAGAATTTAACCCAAGATTACCCAACAAATCTGTAGTTGTAATCCCATTAGCATAAGCCGAAACTAACACCGACGCACCAGGTTCGCTATATCCCGTCCTCCGCCCACTAGAATTAACTGCACCCACAGTAATTGCCTGACGAGAATTAGCGAAATTATTGTAATTTACATTACCGAGATTCAAACCATCATTCCCGGCTGCAAATACATAAATACTTCCCAAACCATTTCTTCCTTGACTCCCACCAATCCCCAATTCATATTCCGCCATCGGTGAAGCCCAAAAAGCATTTCTGGGCTTCCAACTGTTATTATAAATATCGATATTATGGCGTAAATAAGACAAAGCATCGGCAATTTGCTTGTCATTTACTTTACCTTCAATTAACCGCAATCCCGCTAAATCAGCATTAGGTGCAACACCACTTACGCCTATATTATTATTTCCAATTGCAGCGGCAATTCCGGCTACAGTTGTACCGTGTCCGTTAGTAGCAATGGGATTGGTATCGTAAGTGCCGCGAGGATTATTTTCATATAATTTTACATTGCCCTGACTATCAAGAGTTTCGTTAAAATCCCGACTTAAGTCAGCCCGATAATTTCCTTGTAAGTCAGGATGAGTATACTGTAATCCATCATCAACTATGGCGATAGTTACTCCTTTTCCTGTTACTGTATCCCAAGCGGGGGTGACATTAATATGTTGATTATCTAAATTCCACTGATTGGGGAATAATGGATCGTTGGGGATAAATTGGGGTACTAATTCTGTGGGGACTAGGGGGTAGGCAAATTCTATTCCTGCTAATCCATCTAATCTTTTTTGTACTTGCTCTGGGGTAAAGTTTTTGCTAAATTCAATGATGTGAGTGTTGGGAATATGTCCGGTTGCTCCTAAGTATTCGCTACCAAAGAGGGTGGCTAAGTCTTGGGAATTATAACCTGGTGTTACTCCTACTACCCATTGTTTAGTTGATTTTAATGCGGTAGGCTCGTAGTTGGCTAGATCTTCGGCTCTTTCAATGGCATAACGTACTCTGTCTGATAAAGTATCGGTAATTTTGTTGTTATTTTCTGGGGGAGTTGTCGTGTCTAGGTAGTCAATTAAACTTTGCCCTACTTCGGTGGTACGCCAGTCTTTGTTTGGGTTAATTACTTCACTTAATACTGGTGCTGTTCCTGTTGCACCGCCTACGAGGAACATCATATCGTTATAATCTTTATCGGAGTTACGATCTATTCGTAAGTCTTCCATGACAAAGGCGTTACCATTGCCTGTAATATCGGCAATTTGTCCGAGTTGAAAGCTATCATTTGGATTGGCGGTGGCGAGGGAAAATAAGGGGCGAATTCCACCACCGATTTTGGGGTTGTCAAATACTTGTTGGATTGTGCCATTTGGTGTTAACATTAAGCCAAATTTATCGCCGGGAAGCATGTTGAAGGTTTTGACTCCTAGGTAGTCGCCACGATTTTGATTCTTTTCTCCTAATTCTTCGTTTAATCTGGCTCCTTCGGTTTTGTCTGAGATGACTATATGTCCTTGGTTTGTGTTACTGAGACTCCGGGTGGCTGCTTCTTTGATAAATGAGGTGTAATTGTTGAGGAATTGTTCCATTCCTGTGAGGCTGAATATTGCTAATTCGCCTTGGTATCCGCCGCCGTCAAATAGGTAGTCGATGGTGATTTTTCCGGTGTTTTCTACTGTGAATACGCCGGAATTGAAGGTGGGGTTTATGTTGATGTTTGTGGTGGTGCCGAGGAGAGAATCTATGTTTGAGTTGTTAATTGCTAATGGCTGATTGCTAATTGGTAATGGTTGATTGCTAATTAATAATGGTTGATAGCTAACTGCTTCGATTGGTGTGAGTTGTGGGGTGGGGTTGCTTTCTCCTACTATTGAGGTGGTTGGGGTGATGGGGTTGCTGATGATGTCGGATTCTAGGGGGATTCCGGTGGTGGTGGGGAGGGGGTTGATGATATCCATGGTTGTTTCCTGATGATGGTTTATAGACTTCTGTCTATAACTCAGGCAAAATCTGGGGTTTTTATGCGGTGGGTGGGGGATTGTAATATTTCTTTACATTTTGGGGTGCGATTGGGGTGCGATTGACTGGTAGGGCTGTTTGGCTCGCGCAATTGCTGGAAATTATCCCATCAAGTCAACAACAGCGAAACAATTGGTAAACTACCTCATGTGTAACAGGCTTTCAAGTAGCCCTTCAGCTATCGCAGAAGCTTCCCGTCGCGCATTTTAGGTGAAATTATGTCTCAAGAGGTTTCCTTGTTTTTCAGTGTTGTTATCCCCACCTACAATCGCCTACCCATTCTGCAAAAATGTCTGAGAGCATTAGAATATCAAGATATTAGGGCAGATAGTGTCATTACGGGTTATGATGTTGTTTTAGTCGATGATGGTTCAACGGATGGTACTTTGGAGTGGCTGGAAAGTCACAAGGATGAGTTGCTTCATGTGAGATGGTATCGTCAAGATCATCAAGGACCTGCTGCGGCTCGGAATTTGGGAGTCAAAGAGGCAAAAGGTGACACGATTATTTTTATCGATAGCGATTTGGTTGTCACTGAGAGTTTCCTTCAGGCTCATGCCGATGCTTTAATTAAAGGACAAGCTGAAGTAGGCAGCGATCGCATTTTTACTTATGGTTGGGTGATTAATACCTGTAATTTTGAGGATCCTACATCGGAACCTTATAAGATTACTGATTTTTCGGCTGCTTACTTCGCTACCGGGAATGTTGCGATCGCGCGAAAATGGTTAGAGGAGGCTGGACTTTTTGATACTCGCTTTCAACTTTACGGTTGGGAAGACTTGGAATTGGGCGTGAGACTGAAAAAGTTAGGCTTGAAATTGATTAAATGTCCGGCGGCTGTGGGTTATCATTGGCATCCTCCTTTTAGTTTAGACCAAATCCCTCGGATGATCGATCGCGAAATTCAAAGGGGCAGGATGGGAGTGTTATTTTATGAGAAGCATCCTACTTGGGAAGTGCGGATGATGATTCAGATGACTTTGTTGCATCGCATCCTTTGGGGTATTTTGTCTTTGGGTGGCAGATTGAATGAAAAGACGATGGCTCCTTTTTTGCAGTGGTTAATTGATAGGGGCAAGTCTCAGTTAGCTTTGGAAGTGGCGCGAATTTTTCTCAATTGGTATAACGTTCAGGGAGTTTATGGGGATTATTATGCCACTTTGCGCTCTCAAAAGACGAAGATCCTTTAGATTTCATAACTTGCGCCCTTGTCAGTAAGCCAGAAAAATTGAGATCTTGCACCATTCTCAACTGGCTATTTTTCCTCTAACTCAGGCGATTGTTGGGTTAATGAGGAGTGCCCGCTCTCTAGTAATTGACATGAGTACTTCAGCAAACCCGGTTTCTTAAAGAAAAAGAGTTTCTCTAATCAAAATTGCGAAGGCGAAGGAGAGGGAAGCTATCGCTTCCCTCTTCCCATTTTCCCCCCTTAATTTCTGAATGGGTCTTGCAAAAGTAATTAAAATCTGATATAAAAATAAAGGAAACCGCGATCGCGTCTAAGACCGACCGGAACAAAATTCTAGTCAAATTCACAATTGTCAAATCAGCTATTTTCTGTTTTCCGTCAATTAGTTGTGAAGTTTGAGGGTGACCTAACACAGTTCACTCCCATACATCTTGAGTGCATATTAAAATCTGAATTCAGACAAAAGACGAGGGCAGTTTTTCAGAGCCAATTTTTTGGATAACTGCCGTCAGTCTAACAATCCCATATATAAACCAACATCGATCTAATTGTGGGCAAAAAGTACCAAAAAATTTTGAGTACGATAACCCATAACTCATCTTGCTGTAGATAGCCAGTAAAAATTGAGCAAAATATCGCGATTGACGCGACTAATACTCTAAACCAAGGATTGACTATGGTCTTAGCCTAGCAAAATTTGGGTGCGTAATGCCCGAAATGCTGAGGGAGATTTTTCCCGAGCAAATACTGATGCGAGTCAGCATCAGGAGGGCTTGTCACGGCACAAATATAGCTATTGGCTAGGGCTAGGGGAGAAAGCTGTCAAATCAATAGTTTGAGTCTATTTCTTCTCTGACAAACACAACACTTAAAACCAAATAATCTACCAATGAAATTAGCACAATTGGGTTTACGCTGCTGCTTAATGATTCTGGCTCTGAATCAAGTAATTTTCGCCAAAATATTCCTTGATTCTCCACAGATAGCTGTAGCGCAATCCATTACTCCAGCAGAAGATGGTACGGGGACAATTGTTAACCAAAATGGGCAAATTATCGATATCTCTGGTGGTACATTATCAGGAGATGCCCAAAATCTTTTCCATAGTTTACAAGAATTTGGGCTTAATCAAGGGGAAATTGCTAATTTTCTCTCTAATCCGCAAATCCAGAATATCTTAGGGCGGGTAGTTGGGGGAAATCCTTCGATTATTAATGGTTTGATTCAGGTAACTGGAGGAAACGCTAACTTATATTTAATGAATCCGGCTGGTGTTGTTTTTGGGAGCAATGCCAGCTTAAATATTAATGGGGATTTTATTGCTACCACTGCTTCTGGTATTGGTTTTGGCAATAATCTTTGGTTTAACGCCTTTGGGACAAATGACTATGCCAATTTAATCGGGAATCCTAATCAATTTGCCTTTGACTTAGCCCAACAGGGGATAATTCTCAATGCTGGTGATTTAGCTGTTACTGAGGGACATAATCTCAGTTTAATTGGTAGTAGTGTCATCAATACGGGAAGCCTAACTGCACCTGGCGGCAATATTAATATTGTTGCCGTACCCGGTACAAACTTAGTGAAACTAAGTCAAAACGGACAACTCCTCAGCTTAGAATTTGCTCCACCAAGGGACCAAAATGGCGTAATTTTGCCAGTTACACCTCAAGATTTACCAACTTTATTGACTGGTGGGGGACAAAATGTCGAGACAGGGGTGACAGTTACCCCAACGGGAGATGTCAAGTTAAATAATGGCGGGACAATTGTCCCCAATGAGACAGGAATTGCCATTGTTTCCGGTAATATTGATACCTCCAATTCCGCTATAAATCAGGTGGGTGGTGAAATTAATATTATTGGCAATAAACTAGGTTTACTGAGTGGTAATATCGATGCTTCTGGTGCGAGTGGTGGTGGAAATATCCGGATTGGGGGAGATTATCAAGGTAATGGAAATTTACCCAATGCAGCAGTAACTTTTGTCAGTAGCGATGCTCAGATTAAAGCTGATGGTTTAAACAATGGAGATGGGGGACGGGTAATAGTTTGGGCGGATGGGATTACTCGTTTTTATGGCAATATTACAGCGCGAGGTGGTATTGATGGTGGTAATGGTGGATTCGTGGAAGTTTCGGGTAAGGATACTCTAATTTATCGCGGTTCTACTGATTTGCGTTCTGTTGTTGGTACAATAGGGACTTTATTATTAGATCCGAAAGATATCATTATAAATAATAATGACGATTTATTAGTAGATTTGATCCCTGATAATAATCTTGTTTCTTTTGATGACAAGAAAAATAAGGAGGTAACCTTCAAAAATGCAGATGTAGTAGATGCCTTAAAACGAGCCGATTTGATCCTGCAAGCTAATAACGATATTACCATTGATAACGAGATTGACTCATCAGGTAATAATAATTCTCATAATCTAACCTTAGAGGCAGGAGGATCAATTGATGTCAATGCCAATATTAGTTTAAATGGCGCTCTAACTCTTAAATCTGACGAAATTGACATTAATAATAAGGTATCCGGTAATGGTTCGCTGACGTTACAACCATTTAACAATAGTCAAAATATCACAATTGGTGGTACTGATAGTGGTAATCCTAATATCCTAGACTTAACCGACACAGATATAGGCAACTTGCAAGTCTCTTCTATCACTATCGGCAGAAGTGATGGCAATGGTATTGTTACTATTAATAGTACGGCAAACTTCAAGAGTTCGGTAAATATTGCTGGTGGTTCAACTCTAAGCCTAGTTTCAGATAAAGATGCTACCTGGCAAATCACAGGGGATAACTCCGGTAATCTTGACAAGATTTTACCCAATAATTTAACTTTCAATTTCAATAATATTGAAAATCTCACAGGTGGTAGTGGTAAAGATAACTTTACCTTTGGTAATAATGGAAGATTAGTTACTATCAATGGGGGTGTAGGTACTATCAATGGGGGTGACGGTAATAATACTATTACTGGTAAAAATGCTACAAATACTTGGACTATTAATGATATTAATGCTGGCTCTGTTAACGAAGTCACTAGTTTTAAGAATATTCAAAATCTCACAGGAGGTAGCGGTAATGACAGCTTCACCCTTGAGGGAAATGGAACAGTAACCAATATCAATGGGGGTGACGGTAATAACACTATTACTGGTAAAGATACTGCAAATACTTGGAATATTACTGGTAGTAACGCTGGCTCTGTTAATGGAGTTACTTTTTTTAATGGTATTCAAAATCTCACAAGTGGTAGTGCTGATGATACCTTTAACTTTAATGGATTTCAAGTTAGCGGCAAAATCGATGGTGGTAGTCATACTATACAAGACACCCTAAACTACTCTTCCAGCGCAAATCCGCTAAGAGTGAACTTAGCTAATATAACGAACATAGAATCCATTACAAGTTCGGCTAGCAACAGCACTTTAATCGGGGATAATATATCCAACATCTGGACTATTAATAGTCTAAACAGTGGCAGTATTATTAACGATAATATTATAAACGCTGGCAATAGTAATGGTGTCTCATTCACTAACTTCAATAATCTCACAGGTGGCAACTCAAATGACACCTTTAATTTCAGTCCTGGTGGTAGTATTAGTGGCGATATTAACAATGGAAACGATGTTCAAAAAGCTAATCTGATTCTTCAAGGTAATGTCAGAGCTGGCAATATCACAACCAATTCCAGCGGCACAACGATCATCAATACCAGTAGCGTTAACGCTAACCAAACCTACAATAATCCCGTAGAGTTACAACAAATTCCTACTCTCCCAAATATTACTCTTATAGGCACTAATATTACCTTCAATTCCACTGTAAATGCCAATACTCCCGGCGGACAATCATTAACTGTTAACGCCAGTGGTATTACTCGCTTTAACGGTAGTGTAGGGAATAATAACCCCTTAGCCTCCCTCACCACAAATGCCGCAGGGACTACTGAAATTAATACTAGCTCAAGCAATCCTATCGAAATTAAAACTACAGGAGCGCAAACTTACTACGATCCCGTAACTCAAATAGGTGATGTATCACTTACCTCTACCGCTGAAAACGGTAACATCACTTTCAACACAGCAGTAACTCAAACAGGTAATGTATCACTTACCGCTAATAACGGTACAGTTACATTCAACTCTACTTGGGCAGCAGGAGAAAACCCATTAACCATAACTGCTGGTGAAATTGACTTTTTAGGTGGAAATGATTCAGTAACCGGAATAAATACCCTGACACTTCAACCAGGGACAGGAGATCAGGGAATTGCGATCGCACGACAGGAAGTAACCACGGATCGCAATCTCGAACAACTCGACATATCACAAAAAGATCTTGATGCAATCAGTAATTCTACTTCTCTAATTATTGGTAGCGATGATGGTGCTAACCCAATTACCCTCAATCGTACTGATTTTGATAAACCAGTAACCATTCAGTCACCAGAAGGGACAATTGATGTATTGGGAGAAGTTACAGGAAATGCTTTAATTGAGCTTAAGGCAGAAACAGTTAATCTTCATGCCAATATCAGTACAACAAATGGGGGCATTATCCTAGGTCAAATTGGGGATGATGGTCAAGCTGAGGGTGATGTCTGGCTTTATCAAGATATTACTACACTCAGTAGTGAGGCTGGGGATATTATCTTTAATAGTGATGTAAAGGGCAAAGACAAAGATCAACAATCCCTAACCATTGACTTTCCTAAGACTTCTTTAAATCAAAATTACCGGGCTATATTTAATGGTGAAATTGGCGGTGGTAAAGACGATGAATATCGATTAGAAAGCTGGACTATAGGGACTCCAGAGAATCCTTTGAGTGAAGTAATTATCGGCGGTGAAAATACGACAATTGTAGGGAATATTGCTAGTATCTTCAAACAAGTAACTGTTAATGCCCTACATACTAATTTATCGGGGACAATCAGAACATCAAATGGTAATATTACTTTCAATGGAGATGTCACCCTAACTGATACGACAATTCTCAATACATTCGATACAGGTAAAGATGGTGTCGGAAATATTTTCTTTAAAGGAAAACTAGATAGTGAGGAAGGTAAATATCACGATCTCACCATGATAGCGGGTACTGGAAATATTGAATTCCAGCAATTTGTGGGTGCTAATTCAGGGCAAGAGTTGGGTGCTATTCTTATTAAAAATGCCGGAAATGTCACTGCTGAGTCCACAATTGCCGCCGCTAGAGTCAATATTAATACCAACAATATCGACACACAAAATATCACAGCCGTAGATGGTGGAATTAACCTCAACAGCGATACTGTAATAACTGGCGATTTAACAGCAGCAGGAAATCCTGTCACGATTACGGCTAAAGATAATATTTATATAGACAATATCGATACGTCTTCTGCAAAAGATGCGGGTGGTACGATCCAAATTAGTAGTGAGACAGGTACAATTGCAATTACCAACAATATTACCTCAAAAGGCGAAACTGGTGGTGGTAACGTTTCCGCCACAGCCAAAGGTGCTATTACTGTAACGAATATCGATACATCTTCTGCAACAGGTACAGGTGGTGCGATTAATCTTACTAGTGAGGAAGCTACAATTGCGATCGCTAACGATATTACCTCAAAAGGCGAAACTGGTGGTGGTAACGTTTCCGC
>DOIX01000335.1:0-5828 GCA_003511885.1 Cyanobacteria bacterium UBA11153 | reverse complement strand
GGTGGTAACGTTTCCGCCACAGCCAAAGGTGCTATTACTGTAACGAATATCGATACATCTTCTGCAACAGGTACAGGTGGTGCCGTTACAGCCTCAGCCCCAAATAATATCAATATCGGCAATATCGATACATCTTCAACTCAGGGTACAGGTGGTGCAATTTCTCTGACTAGCGAAGTGGGAGATATTACCACTGGAAACTTAAGCTCATCTGGCACTATCAGCGGCGGCACAATTGACATCTTAACCCTCAAAAAAATTGACATCGGACAAATCAATTCATCCTCAACAAACGGCACAGCAGGCACGATTGTCATCAAAAATAACCAACCCGAATATATCAGAAATGCTCCCGGTATTACCCTAGATTTCATTAACGCCCAAGGAGCATTACCCCAAATTTGTAACCTCACTGCCCCCTGCGGAATTCATATTGCCACAGACGGTTATTTACAAATAACAGAAACATTTCCCACCATCCTTGGTGCAACCAGTATTGCCACCAACGGAGATCCCATTAAAATAGAACATGGCGGAGGCACAGCATTCGATCCCTTTAAAGTAGGAGACGCACTCAAAAATGGCACTCTCGGTTTAATTACCAACGGCAGAGGCTTTATCGGGACAATTTTACCACCTCAATCCTTTCAAGAACCAGTGCGACAGGATAATATCCAAATCATTCCCCGCATTCCCTTCCTCACCAATCTCCCATTTAAAACCATTGTTCCCAACAATCAGAATAATAGTCCGAAAAATAAAGCTGATGAAGAAATTTCCACTCTAGAAGCAATTATCAGTGATGCCTATACCGGATATCTCGGTTTGCCACGCAGCGTATATAACCCCAAAGATGCCGCACAAATTCTAAATGAAATTCAACAGCAAACCGGAACCAAATCTGCTTTAATATACGCCACATTTTCCAACAATTTACTAGAACTAAGAATTGTCACTGCTGAAGAAAATAGCCTGCGCACAGTATATAATACAACTCAGGAAGAAGTACGCCAAACGGCAGAAAAATTTCGCAAAAATATTAAGAATCAAATACCATTCTTATCCTCAGCCAAAAAATTATATGAATGGTTAATTGCCCCTCTGGAAGCAGACTTAAAGGCCCAAAATATCACCAATCTTGTATTCATTATGGATGCTGGATTGCGTTCCTTACCTGTAGCCGCACTCCATGACGGACAAGGATTTTTAGTCGAAAAATATAGTATTGGATTGATGCCCAGTCTCAGCTTAACTGATACTAGCTATCGGAACATTCAGAATGAACCTGTCCTCGCCATCGGAGTTTCCGAAATCAATCAATCCAGCGAAGAAATTAAACAAACAGAACTCAAACCCCTCCCTTATGTTAGCAATGAAATTCAAACTATTATGGAACTTCGAGGTGGCATATCCAAAGCATTAATAAATCAACAATCCACCTTTAATAATCTCCAGCAAGAAAGTCAAAATCGGCAATTTTCCATTGTCCATCTTGCCACTCATGGTGAATTTGAAGGAGAATTAAATAATTCCTATATTCTCCTCTGGGATCGACTCCTCCGTCTCAATCAAATTCGACAATTAGGCTGGAATAAACGACAACCACTCATCGAATTATTAGTACTTTCAGCCTGCAAAACTGCCGCCGACAATGATAACATGGAATTAGGATTTGCTGGTTTTGCCGTCCAAGCAGGTGTCAAATCAGCCTTAGCCAGTCTGTGGTATGTTAGCGATGAAGGAACTTCTCAACTCATGACAGAATTTTATCAACAATTAAAAACCGTAAACATTAAAGCCGAAGCCCTGCGACAAGCACAATTAAAAATGATCCAAAGTAATGAATTCAAAGATCCCTATTACTGGGCTGCATTTACAATGATTGGCAGCCCTTGGTAGGGAAAATTGGGGCTAGGGGCTAGTAGGGTGCGTTATGCTTAAGCTAACGCACCATTTTTACTATATGTAGTGCGTTATCCTCAAGCTAACGCACCATCTCCATTCTCTTAACCTCTCGATCGCATTTGTTGATGCCTCGTCTTTAGGTTAAGATCGCCAATGAAAAGATCCGATAGGGAAGCAATTGCTATGACTGTAGCAGTAGCCAAATGGACAATAGATGAGTATCACCAGATGATTGCAGCGGGGATTTTGCGCGATCGCAATCTAGAATCCTTAAAGGGAGAAATCGTAATTTTAGCTTTGCCACCCTAGTCGTAGGGGTTATTAACCCAGATTTGGTATTATAAGATCGAGTAAAAAAAATAGTGAAAATAGTAATCCAATATGATGAACGAATTTACACCTAATGAAAGTAATGGCAAAGAATCTGCTCAGGGAATTACCAAAATTACAGTCAGCGGTTTTAAGTCTCTCTATGAAGAGTGCAGCATAGAAGTCCGTCCGCTAACTATTCTTGCTGGCGCTAATAGTTCCGGAAAATCCAGTATTATGCAGCCCTTATTGTTGATGAAACAAACATTAGAAGCAACTTACGATCCTGGTGCTTTGCTGATCAATGGTTCTCATGTTAAATTTACATTAGCAGAACAGTTATTTTCTTGCATTGACAAGAAAATAAAAGCCAATATATTTTCGATAAAAATAGAAAAAAATAGTTCAATAATTAAAGAATCTGATCCGTTTATTCAAGTAAATTTTGAATTAGATACTTTAAACAATACAATTGAAATTGTCGAAATGATTGTCAAGATAGGAGGTGACGCATATACTATTTGTCCGACAATGGGAAACCATGAAATTATTGAGATAATTCCCAACTTATTTTGGGGTATTTACAAGCAAATAGCTAAATTGGCAACTTTGTTAAATTTCATAGTTATTCGTAATCGATGCTTTCTCAATTTTGAGGCTAGCAGTAGTTTAACAGATCCATTTTCTATGCCTTTTAATTTAGCCAGTTTTGTCGAGCCACAAATACGCAAATTAATTCACGTTCCAGGACTGAGAGATAATCCAGAAAGGAGTTATAATGTTACTGCTGTAGGAAATGATTTTCCTGGTAGATTTGACAACTATGTCGCCAGCATCATCAATCGCTGGAAAAATTATCAAGATTATCGACTGAGAAATTTGGAAACAGCCCTTAAAACACTTGGACTAACTAGTAAAATAGATGCAGTACAGGTTAATGATGTACAAATTGAATTGCGAGTAAGTCGGTTACCTGAAAGTGATAATGCAAGAGATTTAGTCAGCATTGCTGATGTTGGCGTTGGCGTTTCTCAAGTTTTACCTGTACTAGTTGCCCTACTCGTAGCACAACCAGGACAATTAGTTTATTTAGAACAACCAGAAATTCACCTTCATCCTCGCGCTCAAGCTGCTTTAGCTGACATATTAGCAGATGCAGCAAATCGAGGTGTACGTGTGGTTGTCGAAACTCACAGTGACTTGCTACTGAGACGGGTTCAATCATTAGTTGCTGAAGATAAAATATCACCTGATAAAATAAAGCTTCACTGGTTTACTCGTGGAGAAGATGGTATGACAAAAGTGAATAGTGCTGACTTAGATGATGCAGGAACATTTGGAGATTGGCCCGCAGATTTTGGTGACGTTGATCTTCAAGAAGAAAGCCGTTATTTAGATGCAGCAGAGGCTCGTTTATGGAAGCGTTCTCATGATAGATAAAGGAGTGTCCAAGTGCTTAGTTATTGATGCTTCTGTGGCTCATGCAGCAGGAGGAGAAAAAGCCATTTATCCAACATCAGTATACTGCCGTGATTTTCTGAAAGCTGTTTTAGATATCTGTCACAAATTTGTGATGACACCGGATATTAGAGAAGAGTGGAATAATCATCAATCACAATTCGCTCGTAAATGGCGTAGCCAAATGGTAGCAAAAGGGAAATTTGAGTTTTTAGATGTTTCAGTCAATCAAGAGTTATGGGACAAAATTGATGCTATTGCGGCTACTGATAAACAGCGTAGAGATATGTTTAAAGATTTGCGGTTAATTGAAGCAGCAATTGCGACGGATAAAACAGTAATATCTTTGGATGACAATACAGCAAGAAAGTTGTTTAGCAGGGCTGCCACTGAAGTTGATGAATTGAAAGATATTGTATGGGTAAACCCAACTAAAGTAGAAGAAGAGAAACCAATTGAGTGGCTAAAAAACGGTGCTAATCCGGAGGAAAATCGCCTTTTAGTAAATTGGCGCGATAGCTGCTAATCGCAAATCGCTAACAGCTAATTGCTCATCGACTCGTTGTCAAGTCCGTTCCGTTGTCAGAGCTATAGTTAGGGATGTTTGCGATGTCGAAAAATTTAACGATAGTGATGATTTTCACAGAGTTATCGGTATTTCTTGAATTAATATTGCATTAGGTTAAGGTTGGGTTGGGGTTCCTTACGTTCACCCAACCTACATCGATAAATACTATTTTCGACCTCATCTCTGCAAAATCAAGCACCCAAATATGCTACCCTAGTAAAGTTGTCAAAAAATCGCACATCCAGGAGTTCGGGTGTTTTCCTTAGAGAAATCCGCCTGGATGGAGGATAAACCCGAATCAGGAGAAAAAAATATGCCAGTTGTCTCTTTAGCACAGATGATGGAGGCAGGGGTTCACTTCGGACATCAAACCCGACGCTGGAATCCCAGAATGGATCAATATATCTATACTGCGCGTAATGGCGTTCACATCATTGACTTGGTACAAACAGCTCAATTGATGGAAGATGCCTATAGCTATATGCGCACTGCCTCAGAGCAAGGTAAAAAAGTCCTCTTTGTGGGTACGAAGCGGCAAGCTGCCGGAATTATCGCCCAAGAAGCAACCCGTTGCGGCTCATACTATGTTAATCAGCGGTGGTTGGGTGGAATGCTCACCAACTGGGAAACCATTAAAACGCGGGTGGAGCGCTTAAAAGATTTAGAAAGGCGCGATAGCAGTGGGGCTTTGGATTTACTCCCGAAAAAAGAAGCCTCGATGCTCCGTCGGGAATTAGGCAAGCTGCAAAAATACCTCGGCGGTATTAAAATGATGCGGAAAGTTCCCGATATTGTCGTGATTGTAGATCAGCGACGGGAGTACAACGCGATTCTGGAATGCGAAAAACTGGGAGTTCCCATTGTATCAATGTTGGATACTAATTGCGATCCAGATGTGGTGGATATTCCCATCCCAGCCAATGATGATGCGATCCGTTCGATTAAACTAATCATAGGTAAGTTGGCAGATGCCATCTACGAAGGTCGTCATGGTCAACTTGAAGCTGAAGAAGAAGAATACGAAGATTATGACACCGCGCTGGATGAAATGGATGATGAGGAAATAGATGATATTACCTCTGCCTATCCAGAAGATGACGAGGATAGCGACGAATAATAAGTTATTGTTGGTTGTTAGTTGTTGGTTGTTGGTTATTAGTTGTTGAATATTGGTAAGAAAACATTCATTATTGCTTTCAATTTTATTGGATGGTCAAGGAATAATTGAATCCAAATTCAATGACAAAAGCCCAAAAAACCAAACAAATAAAAAACAAAAAGCGACCAACAATAAACAAGCCAAAACTAAAACAGTAGGAGCAAAAATTAAAATGGCGGAAATATCAGCAAAACTCGTCAAAGAGTTAAGAGATCAAACTGGCGCTGGGATGATGGATTGCAAAAAAGCCCTCAAAGAAACAGAGGGAGATTTAAGCAAAGCGGCAGAATGGCTGCGGCAAAAGGGTATTGCCGGAGCCAGTAAAAAAGCAGGGCGCGTGGCAGCAGAAGGGATTGTCGGAAGCTACATCCACACAGGTGCGAGAGTTGGCGTACTGGTGGAAGTTAACTGCGAAACAGATTTTGTGGC
>DOIX01000365.1 GCA_003511885.1 Cyanobacteria bacterium UBA11153 | reverse complement strand
CACTACGACTTTACTTCCCTAGCGGCTAGCGGCTAGTTGAGAAACGTTCCCAAGTTAACTGACAAATAGCCTCATCCCAATGCCAGCGTAATAAATTGGCCTGATTACCGACAGAAAAACCCGATAAACCGATCGCAATTCTGGGAGATGTGGTGGCTAGCGCGATCGCAGTTTCCACATCGCACACTTTCCACTCTACCAAATTCTGGACTCCAGCCAATAATGGTAATGTCGTCCCCGATAATGTACCATCTGCCAATCTTGCCGTACCCTGTTTCACCTCAATTTCCCGACTATCCCACGGATAAATCCCATCCGGTAAACCCAAAGGCGACAAAGCATCGCTAACCAGAAACAAACCATCCTCATAATTGCTAGCTTTCAGTAAAATTGCCAACATCGTCGGACAAACATGTTGACCATCAGCAATGATGCCACAATAAACATGAGGATGAACAATCGCCGCCCCTAACAACCCCGGTTCCCGATGATGCAACAGAGGCATAGCATTAAAAGCATGAGTCACCATCGAAGCCCCGAGTAGAAAAGCTTTTTGAGCTTCCGCCGCCGTCGCCAAAGAATGACCCAAACTAATGGTAATCCCCAAAGATTTTAAATAGGCGATCGCATTTCCAGTTTCATCCAACTCTGGTGCTACCGTCATTACCTTAACTAAATCGGCATAATCGCCCAATACCCGCTTCACATTTTCCATCGTTAGCGGTAGTAAATATTCGGCAGGATGTGCCCCCCGTTTAGCATAATTCAAAAAGGGACCCTCCACATGTACCCCCAAAATTTCAGCACAGTCTCCATCTCCTAATCCAGAAGCTAAAAAATCAGCAATAACCGAAAGCGACTGTTGAATCTTATCGACAGAAGTCGTAACTATCGTAGGCAAAAACCCATCAACCCCTTCTTGCCATAAAAATCGACAAATTTCCCGTAACTTTGCCCCATCTCCCACAGATAAATCTGGAAACGCCAAACCCAAAGCCCCATTAATCTGTAAATCCACACCCCCCAGAGATATCCAATCACCAGCCACATCGAGAATAGGGAGTGGTGAGAGGGAAAAATTTGATGTAGGGGTGAAGCATTTGGGGGATAAGTTTTGTTGTTTAACCAGGATTTGACTATCCAAATGCTTCACCCTAAGCGGGGAGATGGGGGGATGGGGGCTTTTTTCTTTCTGATTGTTATCTCCTGCCATCGGCGCGATGGCAATAATTCTACCACTGCCATCAATCTCAATTTTCTGTAACCATTGATAACCGGGTATCCGCGCGTTTATAATAATCATTTTTTTTGTTGTTTATTGTTTATTGTGGGTGAGGATAGAAAAAATGCTAATGGCTCAGGGCTAATGGCTAATAGCTAATGGCTAACGTTAATTAAGAAAAATAGGACATAGAGAGTCGGAAATGAGAAATGGCAAATAAGATCGTAAAATAACAAACAACCAATAACAAACAACCAATGACGAATAACAATCCCCAAATAGGGATAATCATGGGAAGCGATTCAGACTTGCCCACAATGAAAGACGCGATCGCAATTTGTGCAGAATTTGGTATAGCCACAGAAATTGCGATCGTTTCCGCCCACCGTACCCCACAACGGATGGTAGAATACGCCCAACAAGCACACCATCGCGGCATCAAAGTCATTATCGCAGGTGCAGGAGGTGCTGCTCACTTACCGGGGATGGTAGCCTCACTCACACCTTTACCCGTAATTGGCGTACCAGTTGCCACTCGTAATTTACAAGGCGTTGACTCTCTCTACTCCATAGTGCAAATGCCCGCCGGGATTCCCGTTGCTACTGTAGCCATCGGCAATGCCAAAAATGCTGGTTTGCTAGCCATACAGATTTTGGCATCCCATCAACCCAACTTATTACAGCAAGTCCAAAACTATCGCCAGACTTTAGCCCAATCGGTGATGGATAAGCAAGAAGTACTCGATACCTTGGGATATGAGGAATACTTGGCACAGAAGCTATAGCGAGGGACTAGAGTCTAGGGGCTAGGGGCTAGGGTAGAAAGATGTTCAAGGGTTTGAGGAATCGAGAATGTCTTAACCGCCCTAGTGGTTGCTATATAGTCTCCATCAACGTAATGTATATTCTGATACAGAAACCTCAAAGAAAAACATTAGAATAATTTAATTTAAAAGTTTAAAAGTATGGAGAAAACCATCAACAATATCGATGGTTTTGAGGGGATATATAGAGTATTGATTTAATTGAATGCGGTGGAGTATATTCAGTAAACATGTAATTGTGGCACAATATACTTTTTGAAAGTTTTCGACCAGAGCAACTAAATTTATCCCCTGGATCTATTGGGGATAAGGAAGCAACTACTGTCAATCGAAATAGCCTTAAATAAAGGTTGAGATGTGTTTCGGAAAGTGAGGAGAATTCAAGAAGGATGAATCAGCTAAAGTCAAGATTCAAAAAGCATAAGTTACAGAAAAGATTGAGGCGAAATAGTGCAGCAGTAAAGATCAAATTTTCGAGATTAACCTTATCTTTTCAGAGGTTAGCCAGTACAATTGGGAAACTATCTGGTACTTGGCAAGCCTGTATCCCCTTGGGGATAATTATCTTGTTGTTTTGGAACTATGCTGCAATCGCCCAGGATGCCCCGCCCAGTACAGAAGAACAATTAGCTAGCCTCAAAATTGCTCTAGACACTATATGGGTAATGGTGGCAGGGATGATGGTATTCTTTATGAATGCTGGCTTTGGCATGTTAGAAACAGGCTTTTGTCGGCAAAAGAATGCTGTCAACGTTCTCACGAAAAACCTGATCGTCTTTGCAATTTCTACCATCGCCTTCTGGGCAATTGGCTTTGGCTTAATGTTCAGCAATGGTGGTGGTTTTGTAGGGACAAGTGGTGGATTCTTTTTGAGCGGTGCGGATAATAGTCCAGCGGTAGGAGATGCCTACGAAGGTATTTTTAAATCTCTCAATTGGACGGGAGTACCTTTGATGGCAAAATTCTTCTTCCAACTTGTATTTGCCGGGACTGCTGCCACAATCGTATCTGGTGCAGTAGCGGAAAGAATTAAGTTTGTTGACTTCTTAGTTTTCAGCGTATTACTGGTAGGGGTTGCCTATCCCATTACCGGACATTGGGTTTGGGGTGGTGGTTGGTTAGCAAGTCGAGGTTTCTTTGACTTTGCTGGCTCCGCTGTAGTTCACTCTGTTGGTGGTTGGGCAGCTCTAATGGGGGCAGCTATCCTCGGTCCCCGTTTAGGAAAATATCAAGACGATCAAATTATAGCCTTGCCCGGTCACAATATGAGCATTGCTACATTAGGCTGCTTAATTCTCTGGTTGGGATGGTTTGGATTTAACCCCGGCTCGACAATGGCAGCGGACCCAAATGCGATCGCACATATTGCCATTACTACTAACACAGCCGGAGCATTTGGTGGTGTGGCATCGACAATTGTAGCTTGGCTGTATCTGGGCAAACCTGACTTATCCATGGTAATCAACGGAATTCTCGCTGGTTTAGTTGGTGTTACCGCTTCCTGTGCTTGGATTAACGTTCCTTCATCAGCCATTATCGGGACTGTGGCAGGAATTATGGTCGTTTTTGCAGTTACCTTCTTTGATAAACTCAAAATTGACGATCCTGTTGGTGCAACTTCGGTTCACCTAGTTTGCGGTGTTTGGGGAACCTTGTGTGTTGGTTTATTTAGCATTGGTCCCAATGTCCCCTTGCATGGCGAAACCCCATTATATACAGCCGGACCTGCAAAAGGACTATTTTGTGGTGGTGGCTTCGATCAGTTAATGCCTCAGCTAATTGGGATTGTTAGCATAGCGGCAATGACTCTAATTTTAAGTACCATTTTCTGGCTTGCTCTCAAATATACCCTCGGGATTCGAGTTACTGCTGAAGAAGAAATCGAAGGATTGGATATTGGAGAACATGGAATGGAAGCCTATAGTGGTTTTCTTAAGGAAACCGGACCTGGTGGTGGTAGTAGTTTCTTTAGTTCAATGGCGAGCAGTAAGGGCTTGAAAGAGTAAATTATTTCCAGTCTGGTTAATACTCAAAAACCCGGTTTCTTCAAGAAACCGGGTTTTTGAATGAGTGGGATGGGGTATTCTCAGATTTATGCAAGAGGTAAGCTGCTACGCATTTAATTTGTATATCCCCACACCCCACACCCCTTTCGATAAATTTACTATCCAATTTAGATGCGCCGCAGCTTATTAATAGACTTCTCCAGAAAACATGGTATTAACTT
>DOIX01000069.1:9788-20107 GCA_003511885.1 Cyanobacteria bacterium UBA11153 | reverse complement strand
GTCAACTGTCCACTGCTATATAATTATCATCTCCATACCTGACGGAGCGACAACTATAGCTGAAACCCTTGCACAGTCTGACTTATAGCACATCACATTGCCAAAAAAATCAGTCTATTTTTTGGCGTTATTGACACCCTGATTTTAACGCGAGTGGCTACAAGTCTCATAGATTCATTGTCCACCACCAGATTTCTGGGCTAATTTTGAAAGATGTAGGTGTATTTTTCTTCGATTTGCCTAACTTAAAAGCTTTAGCCTTTCTAGCTTTCAGCCATAGTTGCCGCCCCACCAGCTTTCCAGGACTTCGCAAAATCACTATATAACTACAAAACGAAGGGGATTCAAAAATGTTGTTCCGTAGCAGGGTTAACCCGTGCTACTCCACCCTTAGCGAACTGGAAAGCCCCATATTGGAGGAGATGCCCCAGAGTTATACTATCACAGAAGGAAAGAAAATACACCCAAGCCCCCCATCCCTGCCCTGGGAAAACTTTTATCGCCAGATAAATCGGAAAATGCGATGATATTTGATACGCGCTTATCAAAGATTGGTAAGATTTCTCATCTTATAAACCAGAATGCTGTTATCCGATTCCGAATCATCGATAAAAAATCCAGCTACAAAAAAATCTGCTTCTGTGCTACAACCAGATCGTGGAGGAGGGGAAGACCAAACAACCGCTCCTGTCAAGACTATGCCCGATCTTAGCACCCCGCCACCTGTTGAACCAGCAAAACGGGGGTTTATACCTGTACTGAAAAACCGCAATTTCTTAACCCTCTGGAGCGGGCAAGTTTTTTCTCAGTTAGCGGATAAGGTTTATCTGGTACTGATGATTAGTTTGATTACCACTCATTTTAAACATCCTGGTGAAAGTATTAATAGCAGTTGGGTATCGGGACTAATGATTGCTTTTACTATCCCGGCGGTACTATTTGGTTCGTTGGCAGGTGTATTTGTAGATAGATGGCCTAAAAAATTAGTGTTAGTAGGGACAAATATCCTCCGGGGTATTATGGTTCTGACAATACCGATAGTATTGTGGTTTGTGGCAGATTGGACACCAATTTACAACCTGCCAGTGGGATTATGTATGTTGTTGGTAATTACCTTCGGAGTATCTACTTTAACTCAGTTTTTTGCCCCCGCCGAACAAGCAGTAATTCCCTTGATAGTCAAGCGCGAGGATTTACTTTCGGCAAATTCCCTTTATACAACGACAATGATGGCATCGCTGATTGTCGGCTTTGCTTTAGGGGAACCTCTGTTAGCTCTAGCTGATACCCTGGTAACTAAGCTAAATTATCACTGGGATTTTGGTAAGGAATTAGTAGTAGGAGGATCTTACGCGATCGCAGGATTGTTACTATTATTCTTGAAGACGGGTGAAAAGACAGAAGTCACCACAGGGGAGACACCTCACGTCTTTGCAGATATTCGCGATGGACTCCGTTACGTCAAACATCAGCGACGGGTACGGAATGCCATGATTCAATTAGTGATTTTATTTTCCATTTTTGCTGCCTTGGCAGTTTTGGCAGTAAGGCTAGCCGACATTCTCCCTGGCTTGAAACCCTCTCAGTTTGGCTTATTACTGGCTATGGGTGGCATCGGGATGGCTGGCGGTGCAGCAATTTTAGGTCATTGGGGTCATCAATTTACTCACAATCGATTAAGCTTATATGGTTCTGTCGGGATGGCTTGCGCCCTTATCGGATTATCAGGGTTTAGCCATAATCTATGGCTGTCTTTCCTGATGATGATACTATTAGGTGGGTTTGGGGCATTGGTAGGTATCCCCATGCAAACCACAATTCAGGCAGAAACGCCAGAAGAGATGCGAGGCAAAGTCTTTGGATTGCAAAACAACGGGATTAATATTGCCCTCAGCTTGCCCCTAGCCTTGGCTGGAGTAGCCGAAACTTGGCTAGGATTTGAGACAGTATTTCTCAGTTTGGCAGGAATTGCGATCGCAGGCGGTATCTTAAACTGGTATATTTCCGGTAAATGTTCCGTTATCCAAACCAAACCGAACAACTAAAACCATCCACATCCCAACCCCATGTCACAACCAAAAAAACCATAACCGTTAGTAGTAGGCGATTTATCGCCCTCTTCCCATAAATCCCCATCAAATCTCCCATTTGCCAGATTACCCATCAACTACAGTACCTTTTCATAAATATTTATCAATGCACATCGCATGGCTCGGTAAAAAATCCCCCTTTTGTGGCAATGTTACTTATGGTCGAGAAGTAACTAACGCACTACTCGATAGAGGCTACCAAGTCAGCTTTCTCCATTTTGCCCAAGAAGAAGGAGATACTTCCTCCTACTTTGGCTCTCAGGAAGTATCTCTCCCTTGTCTTTACAAGTCCCAAATTTATACAATTCCTACCCTGGGTGCAAGTAAAGTTTTAAGTCAATCTCTCAAACAGTTAAAGCCAGATATAGTTCATGCTTCTTTAACCTTATCTCCCTTAGACTTCCTCTTGCCAGAAATTTGTGAGGAACTTAATATACCTCTCATTGCCACCTTCCATCCGCCTTTTGATGGAAAACGACGCAATCTCAAATCGGGGACGCAGTTATTTACTTATCAAGTTTATGCCCCATTTCTAGCAAATTACGATCGCGTTATCGTCTTTTCTAAACTCCAACGTGATTTTTTGGTAAGGTTGGGAGTACCCACGGAAAAATTAGCCGTGATTCCCAATGGCGTTGACGAACAAAAATATTCCCCTGCTACTACTTCACGTCTTAAATCCCAATTTAATGCCCAACGTCTCTTTGTTTACCAAGGGAGAATTGCCCCGGAAAAAAATGTCGAATCCCTCCTCCGGGCTTGGAAACAATCAAATATGGGAGAAAATAGCAAATTACTTATTGTCGGAAATGGTTCTCTCTTATCCAATTTAATGCCATTTTATGGTGCTGAATATGGCATTATTTGGCTGGGATTCATCGCCAATGAACAACAGCGCATTGAAATTCTGCGCGGAGCAGATGTATTTATTTTGCCTTCCCTCTTGGAAGGATTATCTCTATCTTTACTGGAAGCCATGTCTTGCGGTATCGCTTGTATGGCAACAGATGCTGGGGCAGATGGAGAAGTATTGGAAGATGGGGCAGGTGTGATTCTGAGTACCCATCGGGTATCAACTCAGCTTCGCACTCTTTTGCCTATATTACGAGATCATCAAGATTGGACAACTTTATTAGGACAAAAAGCTAGAGAGAGAATTTTGGAACGTTATACTCTCAGGAATAATATTACTCAACTCGAAGCGCTTTATGAGGAGGTGTTACAAGGGCGGCGCGTACATTTGAGCAGTCGTGTTTAGAGAGTTTACCCCGAAAGGATTCGATGGAATTTATTGGTTAGTGGCATAATTTTTTTACCCAAAGACTGGTAAGGCATCGGCAAAGGTACGGAAAAGACAGAGTTAGATTGTGGGTGTGTTGCACTCGCTCGGCATTTTACAGGGGATGCGAAAATGGAAAAATGAGGTGATAATGGGGAAAAAGCGACAATCGCTGCTAAATTAATATAGAAGAGTCAATCCCAATCATGCCAATTTTCGCCAATTTGGTTCGCTGGAGTGCTATTTTCAGTCTATTAGCCATTTCCGCTGGATGCACTTCATCGCCAAAGGCAACAGCACCCCAAGCTACAACTTCACCCACAACCGCTACCTCTCCCGAACCAATCATAACGCCACTTCCTGGCACATCCCCCAATCTCAGTAACCCGCCCACCACTGCCCAAGCTTCACCCACAACACCAGGAAAAATTATTCCAGTTGAAATTAATGAAGTTGAAGCGTTTAAACACTCTTCGGGATTATTTACGATTAATATTCCCAAAGGGTGGATTAAAAAGGAACAAAGCCAACCAAATGAATTACTGACAATTTGGGCAAATCCAGCTAGTAAGAGCCTGCTAGTTTTAAATATTATAAAAGTTCCCAACCAAGTGCCACCAGAAACATTAGGTAAAGAGTTGCAACAATTAGTCCAAAAAAAATTTGGACAACAACCTAATTTTAAAGTCTCGGAGCCAAAACCTCAAAGTAATGGGCGGATTTCAGTTGAATGGTCTTTTCAAGAACAAGGAGAAGGTAATAGTATTAAGGTAGAAGGAAATAGCTTTGTCGAACAACAAAATGATAAAATTTCTGTGATCGATGTTGCATATCCTCAACTTGAAGGCAGTAACGCTAAGACGAAACTTCTTGAAGTTGCTAACAGTTACAAAATAAATCCTGCTGTAAAATTGCCTTAAAGAGGGAGTGGCACAGCGGATGCTCGGGGGGAGGGGAAGTATTTTTTCCTTAATATAGCAACCGCCAGGACAGTTAAGACATTCTCAATTCCTCAAACCCTTGATTTTACAGTTTTCTTCTTGAGCCAATAGCCTCTAGTCCTTCGCTATAATTCATACTTTATACTTCAGGATTAAGCCTTTAACATTCCTATTTATCAATTCAAAAGCCAAAATTGCTATGGAAGAAATCAGGGTTTGTGGTAGAGTTCAAGGGGTAGGATTTCGTCCTACTGTTTACCGTTTGGCAAAGGCTTGCAAACTGAAGGGAGAAGTATGTAATGATGGGGAAGGTGTCTTAATTCGCGTCGTTGGTAATATTGAAAATATCGATAAATTTGTCCAACGACTACAAGCCGAATCTCCGCCTTTAGCCAAAATCGAAAAAATTACCAGAAATTCCGCTAACTGCGATTCCGGCTGGGATGATTTTACCGATTTTGTCATTACCCACAGCGTCAATAGTGCAGTCAAAACTGAAATATCTCCCGATGCGGCAACTTGTGGGGAGTGTCAAGCTGAAATTTTCGATCCTCTTTCCCGTTGGTATCGCTATCCCTTTACTAACTGTACCCATTGCGGTCCGCGATTGAGTATTATTCATTCTATTCCTTACGATCGCAATAATACTAGTATGGCATCCTTTCCCATCTGTCCAGATTGCGCCAAGGAATATCAAGATGTGGAAAACCGCCGCTTTCACGCCCAACCTATCGCTTGCCCCCTTTGCGGACCAAAAATTTGGTTGGAAAGGGGGAATAGCACGGCGGATGCCGAGGTAGGAAATGGAGAAGAGGAAATAAGTATAACCTCAACAAAATTCTCCCCCCTTAATAAGGGGGGTTGGGGGGGTGAAAAAAAAATAGCAACAAATAATAACCCCTCTGATATAGCAACTAATGCAACAAAATTCTCCCCCCTTAATAAGGGGGGTTGGGGGGATGAAAAAAAAATAGCAACAAATAATAACCCCTCTGATATAGCAACTAATGCAACAAAATTCTCCCCCCTTGATAAGGCAGATTGGGGGGATGAAAAAAAAATAGCAACAAATAATAACCCCTCTGACATAGCGACTAATGCAACAAAATTCTCCCCCCTTAATAAGGCAGGTTGGGGGGATGAAAAAAAATTAGCAACAAATAATAACCCCTCTGATACTATAAATATAGTTAGTACCCTACTCAAACAAGGTAAAATTATCGCCATTAAAGGATTAGGCGGGATTCATCTAGCTTGCGATGCCACTAATGAAACAGCAGTGCAAAAATTGCGATCGCGCAAACAACGCTATCATAAACCTTTTGCTTTAATGGCGCGAGATATCTCCATTATCGAACAATACTGCTATCTTAATGAAACAGAAAAAGAGTTATTAAAAAGTGCGGCTGCACCCATTGTTTTAATTCCACAGAAAACAGGGCAGGGGAATGAAGGAAAAACAGAGAATTTAGGAGAAAGATTGCCACCGATTGCTCCTTCCGTAGCACCCAATCAAACTACTCTAGGGTTTATGCTACCTTATACACCCCTCCATCATCTTATATTACAGAATATAGATCCTCCGATTGTTTTAACTAGTGGCAATCTTTCTGATGAACCCCAATGTATTGATAATGAAGAAGCTAGAATAAAATTAGGCAAAATAGCAGATTATTTACTCCTTCACAATCGGGATATTATTAATCGGATTGATGATTCCGTAGTCAGAGTTATTGAAATATGTAAAAATACAACAAATTATCCCGCTATCCCTGAGCAAACAGACTCTAGGGATATGCTAAATAATCAAAACGTACTTCCTACCACTACCCTAACAAAACATACTTCCCACCCCTACGCTAACAAAACTATTCAAATTCTCCGCCGCGCCCGTGGTTATGCACCTGCACCAATTAATTTACCAGATGGATTTCAAAATGTACCTCATATTTTGGCAATGGGTGGGGAATTGAAAAATACATTTTGTTTATTAAGAGATGGGAAAGCAATTTTATCACAACATTTAGGAGACTTAGAGAATGGGGCGGCTTTTAGCGCTTATCAAAATACACTAGAATTATATTTAAGTTTATTCGATCGTAAACCAATTGCGAACTGCTTTGCAGCAGCGCAAGCTATCGCAATTGACAAACACCCAGAATATTTGTCGAGCAAACTGGGCAAAGAAATTGCTGCCGCCCAAGGGCTAAAATTATACTCAATTCAGCATCACCATGCCCATATCGCCGCTTGTCTAGTAGAAAATGGCATTCCTTTCGATGCTCCTCCAGTTTTGGGAATTGCCTTGGATGGATTGGGATATGGTGATGATGGCACTTTTTGGGGTGGAGAATTCCTTTTAGCAGATTATCGAGGATTTAAACGATTGGGTATGTTTAAACCAGTAGCAATGATTGGTGGGGCACAAGCCATTTATCAACCTTGGCGCAATACATATTCCCAATTAATGGCAGGATTTACTTGGGCAGAGTTACAAGAAAAATATGGTAATTTAGAACTTTTGCACTTTTTGGACAAAAAACCTCGTGCCCTCCTCAATCAAATTATCGCCAAAGGGATTAACTCTCCCCTCACCTCATCAGCAGGGAGATTATTTGATGGAGTCGCAGCCGCAATGGGGATTTGTCGGGAAGAATCCAGTTACGAAGGGCAAGCCGCCATTGAAATGGAAGGATTGGTAAATCGGGAAAAATTAAATAATTTAGAGGAATATGAAGCTTACCCGATCGCAATCCGTAAGCTAGATAGCCAAGAATCATGGGATATGCAGTGGCGACAGATGGATGAAAAGGTAAAGCAGGAAGGAAATAAAGCAAATAGGGGAGAAGACAAGAATGGTGATGTGCCCTACAGCAGCACTGACGATAGCAAAACAGGCACGGAGCGCGATCGCAAAATAAACGATACCATAGCCATATCATCAAACTCTGACTCCGATACCAAACTACTCTATCTAGAAACCCGTCCCTTATGGCAATCCATCCTCGATGACTTAAAGGATAATATCCCTAAATCAGTAATAGCCACTAAATTTCATCAAGGCTTGGCAAAAGCTATTGTCAATATGGTTAACCAACTCAGTCACCACCATTTCAGCAATCGCGTCGTATTAACCGGAGGAGTCTTTCAAAATCGCATTTTACTCGAAGAAGTCAGTAGCAGATTAGCCGCAGAAGGAATAGTCGCACTCACTCACAACCTAGTACCCCCCAACGATGGTAGCCTATCTTTGGGACAATCTGCGATCGCAGCCGCTATAGCAATTGACAGTTGACAATTGACAATTGACAATTATTTGATGGTAAACAAACCATTGATGATGCAAGAGTATAAAATTCTTTTCTTACCACTTAGCCGTCATCACGATTCAATGCCAGAGGCAAAACACCTTAACAAACAACCAAAAACCAACCCCAAAAAACAATGTGCTTAGGAATACCAGGAAAAATCATCGAAATCACCGATAGTCAAAGCCAACTAGCCTTAGTAAATATTGGCGGAGTCAAACGTCAAGTAAATATTGCTTGCATCATTGACGAAACCCACCCCATTGAATCCTGTATTGGCGATTGGGTACTAATTCACGTCGGCTTTGCCATGAATCGACTAGACGAAGCAGAAGCCGCAGAAACATTACAGTTACTAAATGAAATGGCTAATCGCTAATAACTAAAGAGACTGATATATTATTCACCAATTTCCAGAAAATCATGAAATATATAGATGAATTTAGAAATCCGCAAAAAGCACAAGCCATCCTAGAAGAAATTAAAAAAATATCATCAGAAATAAATAAAAATAGAGATAATAATCAGCCGATTAAGATTATGGAAGTATGTGGAGGACATACACATTCCATCTTTAAATATGGCATCGAAGAAATTATACCAGATACAATAGAATTAATACACGGACCAGGATGTCCAGTATGCGTCATGCCCAGAGGAAGACTAGATGACGCGATCGCAATATCCGAATATCCCCATATAATTTTTACTACCTTTGGCGATGCCATGCGGATTCCAGGTTCCCACAAAAGCCTACTACAAGCCAAAGCAGCAGGCGCAGATATTCGCATGGTTTATTCGCCCCTAGACTCCCTAGCAATTGCCAGAGAAAATCCCGACAAAGAAATAGTATTTTTCGGATTAGGTTTTGAAACTACCGCCCCTAGTACAGCCTTAACCATCATCCAAGCCGAAGCTGAAGGTATTCAAAACTTCAGTATGTTTTGCAATCATGTTCTCGTAATTCCCGCACTCCAATCCTTACTAGATAATCCCGACTTGCAATTAGATGGATTTATCGGGCCAGGTCATGTCAGTATGGTAATTGGATGGGAACCATATCAGTTTATTGCGCAAAAGTATCATAAGCCTTTTGTCGTATCTGGATTTGAACCATTGGATATTTTGCAATCAATTTGGATGATTTTGCAGCAAATAGCAGAAAAGCGGTGCGAGGTAGAAAATCAGTACAAAAGACTGGTAACGCGAGAAGGGAATCAAGTAGCGATTGAGGCAATGAAAAAAGTATTTACAGTCAGAGATAATTTTGAGTGGAGGGGATTAGGAGATATTCCCAACTCTGGATTCAAAATTAGTCCAGAATATGCCCAATTTGATGCTGAAACGAAATTTACGATTCCCAATCTTAAAGTTTCCGATAACAAAGCCTGCCAATGCGGAGAAATCCTCAAAGGGGTATTAAAGCCCTGGCAATGTAAAGTATTCGGTACAGCCTGCACTCCAGAAAACCCCATCGGTACTTGTATGGTATCTTCCGAAGGTGCTTGTGCCGCTTATTATAAGTACGGTAGAATTGCTGCGATTGAGAAAAAATCTCTAGTAACTGCTCATAGCTAATGGCTAATTGTCAAAGGTTGAGGCAAGAGGTAAAAAGCAATGGGCAACAGATTCCACAGATTAACCATTCGCCTGTCTGACGTTAGTCATTAGTAACTCATCCAATTCCCCATTCCCCATTCCTCCCACCCTGTTTTTGAAGAAATGTATAATCTAGGACTGGTAGATTTTGGGAATTGAAATATAATAAAATTAGGAAGAATCGAGGATCGATGGTCGATCTTTTAATTCGCCTGCTTTAAGTCAGTCAACCCAAGACACCCAAGCGTTGGGGATACTCGATAATGCCAATAAAACGAGCGAGTCAGGGATCCCCAATTGAGCGTGACGGGGGTAAGCTGATAACTCGATGGATTCCTAAATTTACAAAGCTTATTTTTCACAGTCATTCATGCCTGTCGAACCAAAACAACCAAACCGCAACCTACCCAGTATAAACGAACAGATTCGCTTTCCCCAAATTCGGGTAATTGACACCGATGGTGCCCAGCTAGGAGTGATGACTCCTCGCGATGCCATGAGGATAGCAGAAGAAAAAGAATTGGATTTAGTATTAGTTAGTGACAAAGGAGATGTACCAGTTTGCCGAGTCATGGATTATGACAAGTGGAAGTACCAACAATCTAAAAATATTGGGAAAGCACGCCCCACTGTTGTCAAAGAAGTAAAAATGGGCTATAACATTGCCGAACATGACTACCAAGTGCGCGTCAACCAAGCGGCACGTTTTCTCAAAGGCGGCGATAAAGTAAAAACAACGATTACCCTGAAAGGGCGAGAAGTGCAACACAGTGACATCGCCGAGGGTTTGCTAAAGCGAATGTCTGCCGATTTACAAGAAATGGCAGACATTGAGCAAGCACCCAAACGAGAAGGGAGTAAACTGATGATGTTACTTGCCCCTAAAACATCTAAGAAAAAAACAACAGAAAAACCCGAAAAAAAAGTTGTAATTAATAAATAGTTTGGCAGAAGTCCAGAGTCAAAAGTCAAGAGTTAACGTCATAAAGTAAGTAAATTTGCCAACTAGAGAAAACCGGGTTTCTCCAAAAATCAAGAACCCCGGTTTTTATATGATATAGCAGTAGACAAGGCAGTTAAGGCATCAATAGTGAAGGGAGGG
>DOIX01000069.1:0-9560 GCA_003511885.1 Cyanobacteria bacterium UBA11153 | reverse complement strand
AGGGTGAAGCAAGAGGATATAAATAGGGCTTGCTGAAAAAGTCTTTTCGTGAGTGGAGGGTGTGGGGTGTGGGGATATACAAATTAAATGCGTAACGGCTTAATAACGCCGACAAGCAATAGGCATCCGCCAACCCGTACCAAAAGCACAATCCGTAACCTTCAAGCCAGGAGGAGCTTGTTTGCGCTTAAATTCAGCACGGGCAACTAAACGCAAAACTTGATTCACCACTGTAGAATCGTAACCCGCTGCCATAATTTGACTAGCCGATTGATGCTGATTAATTACTCTGTATAAAATATCATCGAGAATATCATAAGGAGGTAAAGAATCTTGGTCAACTTGACCCGGTTTTAATTCTGCACTCGGAGGTTTATGCAGAATATTTTCTGGAATAATCTGACGATTAGATATATTTCCCATGCCCTCATTTCCTAGTCTCCCAGAATTAAGCCACTGACAGAGAGAGTAAACGCGAGTTTTAGGCACATCAGAGATAACAGCCAATCCGCCATTCATATCACCATAGAGAGTGCAGTATCCGACAGCCATCTCAGACTTATTACCAGTAGAGAGGAGAAGATAACCAAACTTATTAGCGATCGCCATTAATAAATTACCGCGAATCCGAGACTGAATGTTCTCCTCCGCAATACCAAACTCAGTCCCGGTAAATAAAGGTGCTAAAGTGCGATCGTACCCTGCCATCAAATCCCCAATCCGTAAAGTATGAGTCTCTATCCCCAAATTTTGGGCTAAAGCCAGGGCATCTGCGATAGAATGAGCCGAGCTATAGGGAGAAGGCATAAGGATACCCAAAACATTATCAGCTCCCAAAGCCGCAGTTGCGATCGCAGCCACTAGTGCCGAATCAATTCCCCCACTTAAACCCAACACCACCTTCTTAAACCCACATTTTTTTCCATAATCCCGCACCCCCAACACCAAAGCCTGCCAAATTTGCGCCTCTTCACCATCGGGGGCAGGCGCGATACTTCCAGAAACTAAATCTTTCCTTACCTCATCAAATTCCACAATAACCAAATCCGTCTCGAAAGCGCGGGCACGACAGACTATTTCTCCAGCAGAATTAAAAGCCACACTACTACCATCAAAAATCAAGTCATCATTTCCCCCCAATTGATTAGCGTAGAGGATCGGTGTCTGATAACGTTTCGCGCTATGCTGTAACATTGCCTCCCGAAGTTTTTGCTTACCCAGACTGTAGGGTGAGGCAGAAAGGTTAACCAGTAAATCTACACCCTCCCGTGCCAAGTCAGCCAGAGGATTTACCTGATAGCTCCGTTTACCCCAAAATTCCTCATCATTCCACAAATCTTCACAGATAGTCACGCCAATTTTAATGGGGGAATGGGGAGATAGGGAGAAACTTTCCTTTGCCCCTACTTCCCCGATTCCTCCATCCTCAATGGTAAAGGAATTGCTCTCATGTCCTGATTCAAAATAGCGGTTTTCATCAAAGACATCGTAGGTGGGTAAGAGGCGTTTGTAAAAGATTTGTTGCACTTTCCCCGATTTGAGGAGAGCAATAGTGTTAAATAGAGGTTTACCACCAGCAACCAGGGCATGAGGATTAGGTGTGACTGTTCCCACCAAAACCGCCAGAGAGGGAGGCAACTCCGAGGCTAATTGTGCCAGAGTGGTTGCCATAGACTCGACAAAACTGGGATTCAGGAGTAAATCTCGCGGCGGATAACCGCACAGAGAAAGTTCTGGAGTTAGTAGCAGGGAAACACCCCGAGCTGCTGCAATCTTAGCAGCATCAAGGATTTGTTGGGCATTGCCAGTCAAGTCACCGATAATGGGATTAAGTTGAGCGATCGCAAGTTTCATGGAAATTCGTGATTTGTTACACAATTTAAACCAATAGCCAAAGGTTAAAAATCTCCGCAAACGATAGTTGTCCCTTGAGGAGATACCGATTTCGTTATGAATCTTATGATTTTAACCCCACCAAAGTTATTTACGCATTGGCAAAATCAGGCTAGAATCTTACATCATCTTTTTTGTGTAAGTCCTAAGTGGTTCGATCCTTTTAGGGAAACCAGGAGTGCCATCGCTTTCCTCTAGCTGCTCCCGTCAGCAAGAGTTTCTCCTGAATAGGGCAACCATTAAATAAGCATAAAAACTGACACCAATTACTAATTGAGCAAAAGACAGATGATTTCTTTTCTTCTCGCGCAGGCTGAGGGTGGCGCACCTGCAGCCAAAAAGATGTTACCAGAACCTGGAAACTATACCATAACCTGGGAAAGCTTGATCGAATTCCTGGGGGTATTGGGTATCTCAGTTGGTATAGCAGCGGGACTTTTCATCATCCTCACCCCTTTACTGAGGAACGCATTTCGCAAATTTGAGAGCGATATAGCTCTTGTCATCTTGAATGTTTCAGCAGGTCCAGTTGCGGTAAATATCATTCTGATTGGACTCAAGATAGCAATTAACAAATTAGGTTCCGGAGGGGCAATTGCTTGGATAGATCGGATTGCAACTGCGATACTAATCGTGGGCTTCACTTACTGGATTGCCCAGCTATCTACTCAAGTTGTCCTCTATTACTTAAAAGAATTAGCTAAAAAAACAGAGGCAGTTTGGGATGATGTCTTGCTCCCCATCCTGGAAAAAGCTTTCCCGATTATTACCTATCTAATCGGTACATCTTTATTCTTACAAACTTTAGGAGTTGATTTATCAGGATTGGGGTTAGCGGTAGGAAGTCTTACCGTGGTTATTGGTTTGTCTGTTAAGGAGATTTTGAGTGACTTTTTTGGTGGCTTAGTTTTATTGGTAGATACGCCATTTCAGTTTGGCGATGTCATTTCTGTCGGTGGGGAACCTGCCGTGATCAAAAACATCGGAGTCAGGGTAACCAAGCTTTACATGATCGACAGCCATAGCGAGGTTTATACCCCTAACTCTGCCTTTGGTAACCAAAGTATCACCAATACTTCTCGTCCCACTCCTCATTACGCTTATTCCATTGATATTGGGGTTCGAGTCGATGCCGATCCCATGAAAGCTACAGACATTTTACGAGAAATTGTCATGGGACATCCAGACACTTTGGGCGAACTTGATGAGAAACTGATTTGTCTGGACAAGTTTTATGGATTGAGCGAATCTCGTGGTGATAAATTATCCAAAAAAGATGCCGGGAGACTCAAACTTTTAGCCGAAAAAGAAGTCAATGCCATTCTCCAACAAATCGAAAAAGGGTTCGATGATTTGTCAGCCCAACTCCAAGGATTGGAAAAAGGTGGACTTGATAAAGCTGAACTAATGACCGTACAACAAAGTTATCTAGATGTGGCTAGATTGGTTGGGTTAAAATCAGTAAAAGAACCGGGAAAACGGACAAAATCACGACTGGAGGAACCACCAGAGGGAGATTTGCCAGATTCACTAATTACCTTAGTCCGGATTTGGTATCAAGCTTGGTTAAAAGATCCCGATTTAGTTCCTGAAGACAGACGAACATTAACAGATGAATGGGAACAAAAGCTCGGTATTCTCATTCTGAAAATGAACAAACTGTACCAAAAACTTCTCAATCCCGGCGGAGAGGAAACTCGCCTAGATGACTATGCCAAAGACTTTGTAGGCTGGCTGCACGAATATTTCAAAGAATCCAAAATTACCTGGAAAGAACCAAAAATTCGTCTGACAAACATCACGGGTGGCGGAATGCAGTTTACCGTCAGATTCTATGTTGACAATATTAAACTAGAACATTGGGAACGGGGCTACCGGATTAACAATGAAGTCCGTCGCGAGATGATCCGCCGCTTGAGACTTGCTTACATCTATAACGCCTAATCGTATTAGGCACAGATGTGGTAAAATTATCGGAATATTAATTAATATTAGGGGTTTGCGATCTCTTGGTAGTGAAGCTAACCCCTATTTTTTATTGAAGAAGCGCTAGTTATGTGGTTATACCAAATCCGAGTTATTGCTCTTCTGTCACTTTGGGAAAATCTGTCAAATTTACGTTGTTTCGGCTCGCGAAAAATCAAGGTTTCACCTCAGTTTGACAGAAGAGCGATAACTACCAACTTGCGTTATTAATAAATTGTATCTGGATCGATATTTAATTCCCGCAATTTTGCAGCTAGTCTTTCATTTTTTTTCAAGGCTAATTCTTTCTCCTGTCTTTCTAATTCTTTCTCCTGACGTTCTGATGCTACTTGTTGTAGTGCTAATTCTTTCTCATGACGTTCTGATGCTACTTGTTGTAGTGCTAATTCTTTCTCATGACGTTCTAATTCCGCTACTTCTTCTGGTGTCGGAACTAGCTGTCTTTCTGAGGTAAAAAATCGCAGTTGTTTATTATATATTCCCAGATATAATCCTAGCTGTTCGCTCCATAAGTATCCTGATTCATTCTCGGTGATTGCTTGATATTTTCCGTCTAATAAATGAAATCCAGCAAATTCTAAAGTATAGGGATCGAACCAAAAATAATCCGGTGTTCTAAAGGTATTTTGATATAACTTTTTCTTAAATCCTTGATCCACATCAGCAGTTTTGGGCGATAGTATTTCCACAATGACATTGGGATATTTCCCATCTTCTTCCCAGACTACCCAACTTTTCCGGGTTTTCTTTTCCGTGTCTAATACTACAAAAAAGTCTGGTCCTCTCAAGTCTTCTGATTTTCTTTGGCGGGGGCTGTAATAGATAGTCAGGTTTCCTGCGGCATAGAAGTCATTTTGCTCTCGCCATAGCCATTCTAAACAGTTGAGGAGGAGGATTATTTGTCGCAGATGTAGTTCAGTTTCCACGGGAGGTTCATCACTATATAAATCGCCTGAAGGAAAGATAACATTTTCTGGTATCTCTGGTGCTGAGATATCTTGAGGAGGAGCTAATTCTTGGGTGAGTGTCATTGCGACTGCATTAGAGTTGGGGGATTGTTTCTATTTTAGCTTGCCATCAGTGAAAGCTAGTGCCAAAAGCAATTTGCGATGCCTCTGGCGAGCCAAGCTATCCCAATTGCCAAGGTTAAGAAACCCGACTTCTTATCGAAGTCGGGTTTCTTAGTATTGTAATTTTTGATGATTTTCGGAAGTTATCGGTGTGTTAGCTGTCGCGCAACGCACCCCACAGAATCTACTGGCCTTTTATTCCTCACTATCACTGATTAACCTATCAGCTTGAGGCGGCAAATAATAACTAGCAATTAAAGCCACCATCAACCACCAAAGAGTACTTACCTCCGGACGATACCAAACAGTATCCACGAAACCGTGACCCAACATACCCGCGATCGCAGAAATTGCTGCCATCAGCCAAAAACCCTGTGGATTAAAAGCCTCCCGCAAACGCTTTAATTGCTGTACCCCCAGATTAAAAGTGACAACTAACAACCACAGGAAACAAGTAAATCCAATTATACCCGTTTCCACCGCCACTTCCAAAAAGATAGAATAAGCACTCAAAGCCGTGAAGCGAGGACGTTGGAAACGGGGATAAATTTTATTAAAAGCATTGTTTCCCGGACCTATACCCAGGATAGGGCGATCGCGAATCATATCCAATACTGCTGACCAAACATTGATCCGGAAATTATTACTACTATCTTCCCTTCCTGCAAACATACTAGCCACTCGCACCCGCACCGGAGGAACAAATATTACAGCCAGCGCAATCGCCGCTACACAAATACCCAGTAAACTTGGCATAGCCCAAATACGCCATCTAGGTGGTAACTGAAAGCTATACCAAAATACAAGCATTACCAAGAATAGAAACAAACTGATGACAAAACCAATCCAGCCGCCGCGACTATAAGTCACAATTAAACAGAATGAATTCACCACAAACATCGTCACCGCCAAAGCTTTAGGCAACCATCTTTGCCAAGCAAAAATTGCGCCTAAACTTAACAATACTGCCGGAAGTAAATAGCCAGCCAGTAAATTCGGATTACCCAAATAGCTAAAAACTCGCGTTACACCAGCCGATTCCGAAGTCGGATCCGTCCAAGTTGCTAATTCCTCCACCCCAAAAATATACTGTCGTATCCCATACACGCTGACAATGAGCGAGACATGAAGAAAAACACCAATAATCCAAGAACGCAACTTTTGCGATCGCAACACCCTTGACATTAACGCAAAAAACAATAAATAAAGCGTCAGCTTCATCAATCCTTTCGCCGCATCTACTTTAACTTCTGATAAAGCTGTCGCTACCAAAGAAATTCCCCAATATAATAAAACCAATAAATGAATTGGTGTAATAAACCTAGTTAATTCCGGTGAAGATCTTAAATCGTCCGATAAAGTCAATAATAGCCAAAAAGCACCACAAGCCGCTAACAATACACCCACCAGTGCATTAGACGTAAAAGGAGCCAAAGCAAAAACTAAAGCTACCAATAATGCTCCAATTGGTTCAGACCATTGTAATAGAAAACTACTGGAACGCCAAGATTGCAGCAATCCCACTAGGCGATACAAATAGCTAGCACTACGCCACTGATACAAGCGCAAATCAGACAAAGTAAACTGTTGCCAAACTGAATTCATTTATTGTTGGTTGTTGGTTGTTAATTGTTAATTGTTTCCCACACAAAAAAAGCCACACCCCACAGCCTAGTCCCTAGCCCCTAGTCCCTCCCTATATTTGTGATTGGCTGTTGATCTTGTGCCAACTTAGGTATCCGAATAACATAGCGATAGCCCAACTCTGACATACCTTGCACCGAAAGTTTCCCGCCATGCTGCCCAGCCAAATAATAGCTCAATAATAGCCCCAAACGTTCCGGAGAGTCAGAAGAGAGAGACATTTCCTCAGCTTCCTTATTCAAAGGTACAGCCGTAGAATCAGAAGCATCAGACAAGAGGGGGTTAGTAGAGGGTAGATAATTACCAGTAGCGAGTTGGTCGTACTCCAGAGGGAATTCTAACCCATAATTCGCCGGAGGATCGATGAGGGATGAAGAGCCAGGTAACTCAGAAAGATTTTTGTGTAATTGAGGTAAACCCTCTCCCAACCAAGGGTGAAAAATCCAAACCGCAATATGGAGACAATCTGTTAATCCAGAAGGATCCTTTCCAGATTCTTGAGATACCCAATCGCTTTTGCGAGAGATGTGAACGCGAACCTCACTCCCAGCCACAGCACAATGAATCATACTAAAAACTAAATAGTACAGCATAAGCCGCACCTTATCTTTGTCCAGAAACCAGATTCGATTTCCCGGTTCAATCGACAACCGAATCTGTTTTTGATGCTGCTTTGCTAACTCTGATAAACTCTGAATTGCCTCCTGAGAGATCATATCAATATCTACAGGAGTCAGGCTAAGTTTTTTGGTTGTAGTATCGCCAATACCGAGGGAGATAATTTCCTGAATCATCGCTACCAGATGTTGACCGCTCTCGTGAATAATATCTAGGTATTCTTTCTGTTTATTGGTGAGAGGGCCATAAATTTTGCGACTAAGTACGCTTGCCATCCCCATAATCGAAGTAAGCGGTGTTCGCAATTCTTGTGTCAGTTGAGCGATCAATTTGGCTTTAATTAAATTTAATGAGGATAATTGGGTTGCTTGAGAGCAATTATGATTTCCATCACACCCGTTTTCAGATAGACTCACTCTGGCATTAGCACCACTTCTTTTCTGTTGTTTCGTCAGACGATTGCGATCGAATTCACTCAAACTCCAACGAGCCGTCATTTCCAGAAACTTCATCTCGCGAGCCGTAAAAGAGCGAGGAACCATATCCATCACCGCCAGCGTACCCAAACAATCTCCATTTTCTGTGAGGAGGGGCACGCCCAAATAAGATCTGATTCCATAGTGACAAACCAACAAACTTCTGGCAAATATGGGATCGGTTGCCGTATCGGGAATAGCTAAAACCTGATGACTATCCACCACATAGCTACAAAAGCTTTCCTGGAGTGGTATCTGACGTGTTGCCGCCAGCTCATTCATCAGCCCAAGGGTTGATAAACCAACGGCTGATTTGACGATCTGGCAATCTGACTTCATGATACTGAGGATGGAAATTGGAATATCCAAAAATTGGGCAGCCGTTTGAGTGGCTTCATCGAAAACTGCCACCTTCTCAGCCTCGATTAAATCCAGCTCCCGAAGCAATTCTTGCTGTTTTTCTGCTCGTACTTCTGGTGTTAAGCCATCCAGACGACAAAATAGTCTATTTTCTGGCTGTGTCATCACAATTTCCGCTCCCAACATTTACTGCTGCCCTTCATGTCAATATGTAAGTCAAGGGATTTTCTGCTTGCTTAAGTGTTATGCAAGTATTACCACCTGTTATACATAAAATTCCCACATTACCAGTCATAATCCACATCTCAGTCGTGCGAGATTATTTTTGGTACTCCGTCATTGAAGATTTGCAGATGTTTGGCGGAAGGAAAACAGCGATAAACTATCGCCATGAATTCTTCGCCCGTATCTGCAATAAACAAGAGGAGGAATTAAGGAGGAAGGGGTGAGAAACCGGATTTCTGGGTTAATCTCCAGTTTCCCAGCTCAGGATTTTACTCAGAAACCTGGTTTCTCGGTGCAACTCCTAAACAGATAACGGATAATTAATCCACTGCATCTGGCATCGCGGCAGAAGTTCCTCATACTGCCAAAGACTTTTCAGTCATTTTGTCTCCCCTGCTCGAGAGCTTACAACTGATGGGTTATTTCTGCCAACCTCCATTAGTCCCCCTTCGCGCACCAAGCTGGATGAGAGAGTAAAGATGAAAACACCCGCACCCCTCGCAACTGGTTAGAAAGGGGCAAATGACCTCTAGGGGCACTCAAATCCCAGATGAACTCGTTGGGATATCGAGTCCAGTTACTACCAGTCTTCCAGCCAATTTTAGGCCAAAACTTGTCCCAGTTTTGACCTAAAGATAGCCAGATTTCCCGTTGGACAGAAAATCCAAATTTGCCTTGGGAGTGAACTAACCAGAGCTTATCAATAGTTTGTAAGTCAGTAATCGGAAATTGCTCAACTTCAGAGAAGTACAGCCATTTTCGCTCTACGGCAATTGCTCCTGCTAACTGACAAAGTTTTTCCAGAGTTAATTTGTCCGCTGCCAGAAAGTCTTGCTGGGCAAGTTTTTCTTGTAGCAGGGTATAGTCAATTCCCCGATCCGATAGCAAGGGTACAATGCCAGTGGGGAAATGGGTTTGCAGAAATTCTTGAGTGGTGGGTAGATTCGCCTGATAAAGAATTTGATAGGCTAAACCTGCACTGAGGCTAGGAGGAGTTAATGGTTGTTCTTTGAGAAATTCCATTAAGACTTCTGGACCGACAGGACTGATACTAACTACTTCTGAAATCAGTTGCAGTTGTTTTTTTTCAGCACTCGCTCGCAGTTGAGCTAGCAACTCGGCAATCTGGCTGGAGGTTTCGGGAAATGAAGCAGTCGTTGGGTTTGTCATTTAGATCAAGGTGCGGAATGCGATCGCGATCGATCCTATTTTCAAGCTAAAGCAGCGCTATGGGAACAGGGACTAGAGGCTAGGGGCTAGGGGCTAGGGGCTAGGGACTAGGGAAAGA
>DOIX01000286.1:5470-13088 GCA_003511885.1 Cyanobacteria bacterium UBA11153 | reverse complement strand
GCTGCATGAGCAGTATAAAAACAGTACTATATTAAAAACAACCAACCCCTTCTTCAGAAAAGAAGCATATTCATGGTCACCTCCCCTGCTCAAACCACAACTTCTAGCGCTAGTTCCACAGAACTTGCTGAATGCGGTTGGCGCGTTGTCACGGTTTCCCAAGCAGACGGAAGCACCACCACTATAAAAAGACCCCTAACTCCTGAAGAATTCCTCCATCCCCAATTCGGAGATCGTTTGCCCAACAGTACCTTTCATGACGACGTAGCGAGTCATGCCAAAGATATCTTAACCCGCCGCTACGCCAATAACCCCACCATTGGAGTTTATCGCGACTTATTAATAGAATGGGATATTCCAGGACAAGGAGACCTTTGTCCTGATACCTTCGTTGCTTTTGGCATTAGTAACAAAGACCAAAATCGCTCCAAGTTCATTGTTATCAATGAAGGGGTACGTCCCGCTTTTGTGTTAGAAGTAGTTTCTCCCCGCTACCGTAAAGAGGATCGCTCAAATAAAGTAGTTGAATATGCTCGTGCCAGAGTGCAGGAATACGTCATTGTAGACCGTCGTCGTCAACGGGGACAATTCGTAGATGAAGTTCTCGGCTATTGTTTAACTGAAGGTATTTACCAACCTATCGTTCCCGACTCAGAAGGGCGCATCCACTGCGATACAGTGGGGCTGCTTTTTAGTTTACAGGATGGACATTTGGCGATCGAGGATGCCAATACAGGTTCTCGTTTACTCTCTTCCGTAGAACTTGAAGCGGCGAATGAATCAGCCAAACAACAAGCAGCAGAGATGGCTGCAATGCTGGAACGTTATCGAGAACGTTTCGGGGACTTACCGGAAAATTAAACGCGATAAGTCTCCGTGTCATTCCTAATGATAGGTATGGAAGCGGAAATGATATTAATAGGGCTTTTGGTTGTTGTAATTTCCAGGAGGATTGTACTGACAAACTAAAATATCATTACCATCTTGACTTGTAGCTAAACCACATCCGACCTCCTTGGTATTTTTCCAGACAATTTGGGTGTAATGTCCCACATCAGACCAATCCCCTGTAGTAGAAACATCAGGGAAAGTACCATATTTAAAGTCTTTCTTCTCGCTACCCCAACCATCTACCATTTCAGTTTGAGTATAAGCATTAGCAGTACCTTGCCAAATATTTTCGCCATAGTTTGTGCCACTGTGTTCAAAGCTATTAGTAGCAGCCAAATTATCTGCCCATGTCTGAGCAGATTTAGCCAACTCATCAGACCAAGTTAAACCAGATATCTTTACTTCAGTCCGGTATTTGTTGTGAGCTTCTAAAATTTCTGCTGGTTTGACACGGCTGCTTTGAGCTTGTAGACTTGCCAAGGGTAATGCTACTAAAACCAAGGCAGTAATTGTTGTTGTCCCAGCCAATAACCAGGAAGTTGGGGAATTGATTTTAAACATAGATTTAGGGGAATTTCTGAGAGTGTTAATGGGATTCTTATCTAAAATGATTCTATCAGCTTTACTCAAGGGTAGCGATCGCCTTCCCCGCCCCTAGCATCACCCCATCGCACAAATTCCCTAGCGATCCCTCACCTCAAGCCGATCAATCCTCAGACTGGGATCTTCCCCCATCCACCGCCAGTAGCAGAGATCCGGTGGTGGAGACAGTCTAATACTGCACCAATCCAAAAACACAGACCTATTTCCCTCCTCCCTCCTCCCCAAACCACAAACAAATGTAACAAAACTTATGATTTTTCTCAGCTAGGTGACTTAATCCACTATTATGACTCTGTTATGAGTTTGTTAGAGTACGACAGGCAAAGTCGGAATCAACGCCTGTGGACAGGATAGGTGTCATCACCCCTGGGAGAAGCAGGAAGCAAACATTAAAACGGGTTAATTACCATGACTTGTTTTAAGTAAGTTTTGTGTTGCACCGAAAACGTTTTAATCTAGATCCTGACCAGATTTAGCGAGGTCGTTACGTTATTAGTGGCGTGAGGGGATAGCAATGGGTTTTCGCCTGAGTAAAAATACTCAGTTTCTCAGCAGAATGCCTTAAGCCAAAGATAAGCGAAAACGATCTGCCTGGGGACTCTGGTCAGGCTTAACACATAAATTAATCGATGGGAGCGTTTGAAAACTAATGAGTGTTAAGGCAAGTGGTGGAAGCTCGGTTGCACGGCCGCAACTTTATCAAACAGTAGCAGTTGCAACCATTATCCAAGCCGAACAACAAGATCGTTTCCTGGCAGGGGGCGAATTAAGCGAATTAGCAGAATACTTCCGTTCCGGAACAAAACGTTTAGAGATTTCCAGTGTCATCACTCAAAACTCTGACCTAATTGTTTCCCGTGCAGCCAACCGGATATTTGTCGGGGGATCCCCCATGGCATTCCTGGAGAAGCCAGCGGAAGATCCCACACCAGCGATGGCGGCAGCAATTGGTGGCAAAAGCACCAGCGTTCAACAATCCATGACATTGGGAACAGCCACATACATAGAAAGCGGTGGTGGCTTCTTTGAAGGCTTCCGCAACGTCTTTAGTGCAGGAAGTAGCGGACCTGCCCCAGCCGGATTTCGACCAATTAACGTCGCCCGGTACGGTCCGAGAAACATGCAAAAATCCCTGCGGGACTTATCATGGACCTTGCGCTATGTTACTTATGCGATCGTTGCTGGAGATCCCAACATCATCACTGTTAACGTCCGAGGACTCAAGGAAGTAATCGAAAATGCTTGCTCTATTGACGCGACATTACTGGCAATCCAGGAAATGCGCGGCGCATCCCTAGGGTATTTCCGTAACGATCCTCAAGCCACAGAAATTATTAGTCAGTACTTTGAGATTCTGATTAATGAATTTAAAGCAGGCACTCCAGCCGATAAAGTGCGGCAACGTCCTTCTGGCGATCGCCAAGGATTAAAATTGCCCCAAAGTTACTTTAACGCAGCCGAACGTCGTCCTAAGTTCGTCATGAAGCCGGGATTATCCCCTTCAGAAAAGAATGAAGTAGTCAGAGCTGCTTATCGGCAAGTATTTGAACGGGACATTACCCGTGCCTACAGCCAATCGATCTCCAAGTTAGAATCTCAGGTCAAAAACGGCGATATCTCCATGAGAGAGTTTATTCGCCTGATGGGGAAATCCCCACTGTACCGGAAGCAATTCTTCGAGCCATTTATTAACAGTCGCGCCCTAGAATTGGCATTCCGTCACTTCCTAGGCCGAGGTCCATCCTCTCGTGAAGAAGTCCAGAAATACTTCTCCATAGTTTCCACTGGTGGTTTAGCTGCCCTCGTGGATGAGTTGGTCAATTCTCAGGAATACTCAGATTACTTCGGCGAAGAAACCGTTCCCTACCTGCGCGGTTTGGGACAAGAAGCCCAAGAATGTCGGAATTGGGGAATGCAGCAAGACCTGTTTAACTACAGCGCTCCCTTCCGGAAAGTTCCTCAGTTTATTACCACATTTGCGCAATATAATCAACCCCTGCCCGACCAACATCCTTATGGTTCCGGCAATGACCCCTTAGAAATTCAATTCGGCGCAATCTTCCCCAAAGAAACTCGCTCTCCCAATACCAGACCAGCATTCTTTAACAAAGATACGCGACGGATCTTGATCCACCAAGGGCCTGCCACCAATAATCAAACAGGCAATCCATCTGCACGTGGGGAATTCCCTGGTTCATTAGGACCAAAAGTAGTCCGCTTAGACCAAATTCCTGGCAAGAAAGAAGCAAGTATCAAGTTTGCCGAAAGCTCAACTCAAGCAGTAATTCGCGCTTGTTACTTACAAGTCTATGGGTGCGTCCCCTACGAAGGCGAACGTCAGACAGTGGCAGAAATTAAGCTGGAAAACGGCGATATTTCGGTGCGGGAGTTTATCCTGATGTTGGCGAAATCAGATGGATTCCGCAAGCGTTACTGGACTCCTTTGTATGTGGTGAAAGCCGTTGAGTACATCCATCGCCGTCTCTTAGGTCGTCCTACCTACGGGCGCTCTGAGGCCAACAAATACTTCGATATTTGCGCCAAACAAGGATTCTACGCTTTGGTTGAGTCCATAGTGCGCTCTTCAGAATACTCAGAGACATTTGGAGAAGATACAGTTCCTTACGAACGCTATGTTACTCCAGCAGGTTTAGCATTGCGCTCAATCCGTCCTGGTAGTACTACCAAGACCATCGATGCTACCCCAATTGAACCACCAACACCAAGATTCATCGAGCTTGGTACCGTCGCGGAAACTCGCACTGAACCAGATGTTCAATCCCGGATTAATCAAGGTGTGAGCGTCCAGCGTCAACAAACCAAGATCTTCAAGTTAACCGATCTTAACGATAAGCCAGCCGTTAAACTCTTAATTGGTGCCGCTTATCGCCAGGTATTCGAGCGAGATATTGAGCCTTATGTGGTACGAGGTCAATTCACTGCCCTAGAAAGCAAGTTGAGCAATGGTCAAATTAGCGTTAAGGAGTTTATTGAAGGAATAGGCTGCTCGGAACTCTACATCAAAGAGTTCTACACTCCCTATCCCAACACTAAGGTAATTGAACTTGGTACTAAGCACTTCCTAGGTCGCGCACCAGAAAACCAAAAGGAAATTCAAAAATACAATCAAATTTTGGCATCTAGTGGCATCCGTGGCTTTGTCAGTGCCTTGGTTAACAGCATGGAATACCTCCAAGTGTTTAACGAAGATACGGTTCCCTATCGTCGCTTCCCGACATTACCCGCTGCTAACTTCCCCAACACCGAGAAGCTGTATAACAAACAAACCAAGCAAGATGCTGAACTTGTTGTACCCAGCTTCGCTCCAGTCTCCTCTCGTCTGGATGTCGCAAAATTACCATTGACAGGCAAAGCAATTGCTGATGCAGCAAAAGAAAAGCCTGCCTTTGTAGAACTAAGTCGCTCGCTCCCGAAAGGAAACGAACAGCTAGGCGTTAGCACAACAGTCCGCGAACCAGCAAGGATTGTGCGGATTGCACCCGGTTCTAACTCTACTGAAATGTCAGTCGGGATTAATGCTATCTACGCTCAAGTGTTGGATATCTGGACAGGTAACATCCCTCAAGAGTATCGATGTCATGAACTAGAGAACCAGCTTTCCCAGGGTCAAATCTCGGTACGCCAGTTTGTCAAAGCTTTGGCTACCAGTGAAATCTATCGCGGACGCTTCTACTCATCCTATCCAGCTACCAAGGTAGTAGAGTTACTATTCCGCCACCTACTAGGTCGTACACCTGCCACTCAAACCGAGATTCAGGATTACACAAAGTTGATGGCAGAACAAGGACTCAATGCCACTGTAGCTGCTATAGTCGATAGTTCAGAATACGATCGCTTCTTTGGCGAATCCGTAGTCCCCTATCCCCGCATTCCTAGCCTCCCCACTGGTAACTATTTAGGCAGGATCAACGCCTAATTAGACGGGAATGGGGAGTGAGAAGTATCGGTCAGCGGAGAAGGGAGACAAGGGGGACTTTTTTCTACCCAGCTCCTCCTCTCTCCTGCGATCCAGCTCCTCCTCTCCCCTGCTCCCTACTCCCAAATCTGAGGAGAAATGTTACAAAGTGTTGCGAAAATAGGAAAAATGCGAACGATCTATCGCAGAATATTTGCGGAAGAGAGCTAGAGCGGTGACCTAATATATCGCATAAAACTCCATGGGATCGGGAAAAAAAATATTTCTTGAGGAAATGGAGGGTGAAATCGTAAAAGAGGCAAACACCTGTAATATATTAGGAAGAGCTGTTTAGCTGTTGGTTAACCAGAAGACCAGTTGAAAGAAAACTGGTTATATTTTTAGGAGGAATCCCATCGATGAGTATTGTCACGAAGTCAATCGTGAATGCAGATGCCGAGGCCCGCTATCTCAGCCCTGGCGAATTAGACCGGATTAAGTCCTTTGTGGCATCAGGCGATCGCCGTCTGCGGATCGCTCAAACTATCAGCGATTCACGCGATCGCATCGTGAAGCAAGCTGGAGATCAGCTATTCCAAAAGCGTCCTGATATCGTTTCTCCTGGTGGCAATGCCTACGGTCAAGAAATGACTGCTAGCTGCCTGCGTGACTTAGACTACTATCTCCGCCTAATCACCTACGGAATCGTATCTGGTGATGTAACACCCATTGAAGAAATCGGTCTAGTCGGTGCCAAAGAAATGTACAAATCTTTGGGAACCTCTCTGGATGCACTAGCTGAAGGTGTCCGCTGCATGAAGTCTGCTGCATCTGGAATGATGACAGGTGAAGATGCTGCTGAAGCAGGTTCTTACTTCGACTACGTGATTGGCGGATTGCTCTAGAAAGTGCAAAACGCGAATCATCGTGTTGGTTGGCAAGTCTAATTTGAAAGACAAGTCTGATTAAACAGACAAGTCTGATTCTAGAGAAATTCTAGAAACTAGGTGAAATAAGGAAATTTAGGATCAATGCAAGACGCAATTACCTCTGTTATCAATTCTTCTGATGTTCAAGGTAAATACTTGGACTCCTCCGCTATGGAAAAGCTGAAAGGCTATTTTGCTACAGGCGAACTCCGCGTGCGGGCCGCAACAACCATCAGCTCTAATGCAGCAACAATCGTTAAAGAAGCTGTAGCTAAGTCCTTGCTGTACACCGATACCACTCGTCCCGGTGGCAATATGTACACCACTCGTCGCTATGCCGCTTGCATCCGCGACATGGATTACTTCTTACGTTATGCTACCTACGCCATGCTGGCTGGCGATCCTTCCATCCTGGATGAGCGCGTACTTAACGGTTTGAAAGAAACCTACAACTCCTTGGGCGTACCCATTAGCAGAACCACCGATTCGATCCAATCCATGAAAGAAGTCACCGCTAGCTTAGTTGGCGCTGATGCTGGTAAGGAAATGGGCGTTTATTTCGACTACATCTGCTCTGGCTTAAGCTAAGTCCTTGAGTAAGGTGAGTTAACGTCCGTGAATTGAAGCGGATGTTTTGTGAAGGTGCGGGAAGTCAATTGTGAGTGCTAGCTTGTTAAAGGCAAGTCTGGTTATTGAAGTCAAGCCGATAAGTTTTGACAGTCTAGTATTGACAGTTGACTCCCTCACCTGATTAAAAGAACTAACTCTATAAATATTCTGGTTGTAGCGCCGCATCAACTGGGGAAAGAGAGTTCAACAGGATTAAGTGTGAAGCGGGGCGATCGCGATTTTTGGAAATCGCATTTAAAGTTTCTTGTTCGCTTCAAAAACAGAATTGAAAATTAAAATTTTGTTGTTTAGATTGGGAGAAATACGATCGTGCGGATGTTTAAAGTGACGGCTTGCGTCCCTAGCCAAAGTAGAACCAGAACACAACGGGAACTACAAAATACCTATTTCACCAAACTGGTGCCCTTCGATAACTGGTTTCGCGAACAGCAACGGATCATGAAAATGGGTGGCAAAATTGTTAAAGTTCAGTTAGCCACTGGTAAACAGGGGACAAATACTGGATTACTTTAATCTGGTTATTTGGCTTAATCATAGAAAAAAGGGGTCATAGTGACCCCTTTTTTCGTTTTGATAATTTGTTTCGATCGCTGTCAACTGTCAACTGCGATCGCAAGTGCTAGACTTTTAAGCTGCGGCGCATCTAAAT
>DOIX01000286.1:4503-5134 GCA_003511885.1 Cyanobacteria bacterium UBA11153 | reverse complement strand
GATCGTGTCCGGTCGATTACCATGAAGAAAAATGCCTGAAACCATTGATTTGATATGAACACAATAGACAAACCTGGGCTATGAGTACCCATCGTGAATCAAAGAATTCGCTGCGGTTGGCGAGGAGTAGTGGCAGAAATTCCGGTAAGTCTGGTAGATATACTGACAACCCTCTTTCTTCATTGACGGCGGCTTTACGGAATTTAATTTTCTGGGTAAACCCCCCCGCAGAGGACTGGGCAATTGATGCCCGCCTGTTGCGGTGGTTGACTTTTCTGTGGATGTTTATGGGGTTGGCTGTTCTTTTTTCGGCATCTTATCCTAGTGGTGATGCTGAATTTGGGGATGGTTGGTATTATTTCAAGCGACAGCTAATCTGGATATCGCTGGGTTTAGTCGGATTTAGCTTCTTGGTGCGATCGCAATTGCGTTATATCCTAGGAATTGCCCATTGGGTTCTTATTGTACTGTTAGGGTTAATTTTCGTCACTCTTATCCCCGGTGTCGGTACTACCGTCAATGGGGCAACTCGCTGGATATCTCTAGGACCAGTACCTCTCCAACCTTCAGAGTTAATTAAACCATTTCTGGTACTTCAGAGCGCTCGTATTTTTGGACAATGGCAGCAGAT
>DOIX01000286.1:4016-4282 GCA_003511885.1 Cyanobacteria bacterium UBA11153 | reverse complement strand
ATTTTTGGACAATGGCAGCAGATATCAATCCGGGTTCGCTTCCTGTGGCTGGGTATTTTTGCTTTGGTATTGATGGGAATTTTGCTTCAACCCAATCTCAGTACTACTGCACTATGTGGGATGACTCTGTGGCTAATCGCTGTGGCTGGTGGATTGCCCTTTTCTCAACTGGGAGCAACCGCCTTGGGTGGTTTTATGCTGGCTCTTCTCAGTATCAGTATTAAAGAATATCAGCGGCGGCGGGTGATGTCGTTTCTCAATCCCTG
>DOIX01000286.1:3634-3807 GCA_003511885.1 Cyanobacteria bacterium UBA11153 | reverse complement strand
GTGATGTCGTTTCTCAATCCCTGGGCTGATTCGCAGGGGGATGGATATCAACTTGTTCAAAGTTTACTAGCAATTGGTTCCGGTGGTACTTGGGGTTCGGGATTTGGTTTGTCTCAACAGAAGCTTTTTTATTTACCGATTCAGTACACTGATTTTATTTTTGCTGTATTTGC
>DOIX01000286.1:2930-3415 GCA_003511885.1 Cyanobacteria bacterium UBA11153 | reverse complement strand
GATTTTATTTTTGCTGTATTTGCCGAAGAATTTGGCTTTGTGGGTAGCATCGTCATTTTGATTGTCCTGATGACTTACGCTACGCTGGGGACGATTGTGGCGTTGAGGGCACGGAATTCTGTCCATAGACTAGTAGCGATGGGGGCGATGATTTTAATTGTGGGGCAGTCGCTATTGAATATTGGGGTAGCAACAGGGGCACTTCCCACGACAGGTTTACCATTTCCCTTTTTTAGTTATGGCGGTAGCTCGATTATTGCTAATTTGTTTGCCGCAGGCTTGCTGATTCGGGTGGCGAGAGAGAGTAGGGAAGCTGAGGTTGTGCCGATACTGCCAAAACCTCGGCAATCGGAAGAAAGACGACGGAGAAAGAGGCAGAAAACTCAGTTGCGGAAGGGTTGGGGGATGAAGAATTAAAGATGGGGAGTGGGGAAGAATTTCGGCGAAATAATTATTGCGAAATATATTAGGGCTTGCTGTATAAG
>DOIX01000286.1:2767-2911 GCA_003511885.1 Cyanobacteria bacterium UBA11153 | reverse complement strand
AGTTGGGAAAAGTACCAGGAATAACAGTTACACCCTTGAAAATTCAGACAGTTTTTCACTGAAACTCGAAAATTGTGCCACACCAAAAAACCCACACCCCACACCCCACACCCCATCCTCACGAAAAGACTTTTTCAGCAAACC
>DOIX01000286.1:0-2564 GCA_003511885.1 Cyanobacteria bacterium UBA11153 | reverse complement strand
CACCCCATCCTCACGAAAAGACTTATTCAGCAAGCCCTATATTAGTAAGCTCTACACCCCTTTCGACAAATTTCATATCCAAATTTAGATGAGCCGCAGCTTAATAGGATCTTCCCACAACTTTTAACAATTTTCCCTGTGTTAGATTAAAACTGAGATAGTAACTACCATGACGAAGCTATAGTTCGGGTTCTATCTGCCCGACTGGTGCGCCAACCTCTGGCATGAGCGTATACCGCTGAGTATGGGAAACTATTTCACCGTTTGATTAGCTCAATTGGTAGAGCAATCGCTTCATCAGTGATGCGTGCAGGTTCAACTCCTGTATCAAACTCCAGGAAGTTAGCTCATTTGGTAGAGCAATCGGTGTATCACCGATTGGTGATAGGTTCAAATCCTATACTTTCAACCAACACACCCTCGCTCTGGGTACGAGCACCTTGCTACGGACAAGGCAGCTTAATCGCTAAATTTAGTATTGGGAAAAACCCGATACTTAATTGTTTGTTTTATTACTCTGTTATGCGGGTGTTTTTTCACAGTGAAGGAGCCAGCGCAATTGTGTCTCTGCCTAGCTTGAGTATGCCCTTCCTTTGCCCAGTTTAGTTTCGCCATGGGGAGGAAAAGGTAGGTAAAGCGAACGGTATATTTGAGAGCTGTTTTCTGATTCTAGATTGCCATTGAGTAGTCTGGAGGAAGGAGCGGCAATCTTAATCCAGTTTTCCAGAAGCTTTTGCCCGCACCAAAACTGTAAACACCTGCAATGGCAGGGTAAAAAAATATTTTGTAATCCTGATTTCAATCTTAGTTTGGGCTTGTATCGCAGTTGACAATTAATAATTGACAGTTATTTAGTATAGATCGAGATCCTAACTCCCAGATTCTTGACCAACCCATGCCATTACCCAATTTTATTCGTCGATTTCAATTACCAAAATTATCCGTTGATATTTCTATGTGTAAAAGATTTTATATCAAAGCTAACGAAATCGGTATTTTATATCTCTGGAGCGATTTTCAGAAAATATTACAGCCTGGAAGATACACTTATTTTGGTTGGGGTTGGAAAGTAAAAACCTACGATCTCAATCAACCTGAAGCAACAATTGACAACCTGGAATTGTTATTAAGAATTAAAAGAGCAGAAATCGAAGAACATCTATTAATTGTGAGAACAGGATTTAACCAAGCAGCATTAGTTTGTTTAGGGCAAAATTGGGTAAGCATTCTTCCCAATCAATTACGAGCTTTTTGGCGTGGTTTTATTGATGTAGAAGTTCATATTTTTAATTTGCAAGAAAGCTTAGAATTGTCCGCTGAATTTGTCCAGCAAATGCGTGGGATTCCCTTGAATGGGGTGAAAAAATTTCAAATTTCTGAATATGAGATTGGTTTGCTCTACGTGCAAAATAATTTTGTCCAACCTCTTGAGCCAGGAGATTATGCTTTTTGGTGTATAGATAAGGATGTAACAGTGAAAACTTTAAGTCGAATTGTACCTAATCCAGATTTTCCTCTCGCAGATATCTTGGTTGAAAAACATCCCGATTTTGTAGCCGCCTATTGCCAAGTAGTAGAGTTACTGACTCAGGAAGTGGCAATTGTGCGATATCGAGGGAATGCAATCGCAATTTTACCACCTACAAGTCGCAAGCTATTTTGGCAGGGTGTTGAGGTAGAGGTTATCGATATCAGCAGCGATAGTAAGTTATCGCCAAAACTGGTAGCTGAATTGGTTTCTGGAAGAAAAGAAATTCTTGCCCTCAGCCTCAATAGTTTACATATTTGCGAAGTACCCGCGCAACACGTTGGTTTGCTGTACATCAATCAAGAATTTCAATCCCAACTCCAGTCAGGAATACATGCTTGGTGGCTATTTGGACGCTCTTTTCAAACAGAAACAATTGATTTACGCCTCCAAAATATAGAAGTATCGGGACAAGATATCTTATCTAAAGATAAAGTACCACTCCGGTTAAATTTGACGGCTGGTTTCCGGATTCAAAATCCAATTAAAGCTAAAAATGGGTTATCAGATATTTCGGGTTTCTTGTACAAGGAATTGCAGTTTGCTTTGCGGGCAGCAGTCGGGGAACAAACTTTAGATGCTTTGTTAGAAAATAAAGGCGCAATTGATAGAAGTGTTGGTGAATATATCCGCGCTAAAACCTCAGAATATGGCATTGAAGTAGATTCTGTGGGTGTCAAAGATATTATTTTACCAGGTGAAATTAAGACTATCTTGAGCAAGGTAGTTGAAGCCGAAAAAGCGGCGCAAGCTAATGTCGTCAGACGTAGAGAAGAAACTGCTGCTACTCGCAGTATGTTGAATACTGCGAAAGTAATGGAAGATAATCCTGTCGCTTTACGTTTGAAGGAATTGGAAGTGTTGGAGCGGATTGCGGAGAAGATTGATAAGATTCAGGTTAATGGGAGTTTGGATAGTATCTTGACTGAATTGATTCGGATCAAATTGGACTAAAGTGTTTGTAGTAGGCACTTTAGTGCTTCAAAAGCCAATATCTCAGGCACTAAAGTGCTTACTAAGCTGCTGCGCATTTAAA
>DOIX01000044.1 GCA_003511885.1 Cyanobacteria bacterium UBA11153 | reverse complement strand
AGAGGGGAGTAAGATCAAATCTTTCTCCTTTTTCAAGGAGAGGGGAGTAAGATCAAATCTTCCTTCTCAAAGGAGAGGTGAAGATTTGATCTTGCTCCCCCTTCCCTCCTAGGGAAGGGGGCTGGGGGGTTAGGTTTGTCAATTTTTTGCGTCTGGTGCAAGTTGGCTGTTTAAGCCAAGTCAATTATAAAAACCTCTGGTGCAAAAAAATGTTAACTTGTTTTAAGAAAAAATACCCTTACCAAATCGGCAATGGCTAAGTCAGACTCATCCATACCAGAAACCCTTGCTAAGACACCTCTATTTCACCTAGCTGTTGCCCAAAAAGCCCGGATCACTGCTTTTGCAGGTTGGGAAATGCCTGTACAATATGGGGGAATAGGGCAGGAACATGAAGCGGTGCGGACATCAGCGGGAATGTTCGATATCTCCCACATGGGGAAATTTGTCTTAAAGGGGAAAGAGTTACGGGAAAGTTTGCAGCGATTAGTACCGTCGGATTTGATGGGGTTACAACAGGGTGCAGCTCAGTATACGGTTTTGTTGAATCCCCAAGCTGGCATTATTGATGACATCATTGTTTACTATCAGGGCGAGGATGGTGGCGAGGAAGTTGTAACGATAATTGTCAATGCGGCTACTTGCGATCGCGATAAGTCCTGGTTGTTGGCAAATTTACCTTCTACCATTAGTTTCCAGGATCTTACCCCGGATCGAGTTTTAATTGCCCTCCAAGGACCAAAATCTGTTACATATCTTCAGCCTTTGGTGCGGGAAGACTTAAGCGGTGTTAAGTTTTTTGGACATTTACAGGGAACTATTTTCAATAAACCTGCGTTTATTGCGAGAACGGGGTATACAGGGGAAGATGGATTTGAAATTATGGTCGATCCAGATGTTGGGGTAGAATTATGGCGATCGCTATTTAGTGCTGGCGTGACTCCTTGTGGTTTGGGGGCAAGAGATACGCTACGATTGGAAGCTGCACTGGCTCTCTACGGACAAGATATCGATGAAACCACAACTCCCTTAGAAGCTGGTTTGGGATGGTTAGTTCATTTGGATCGTAAAGGCGATTTTATCGGAAGATCGGTATTAGAGGAGCAAAAAGCCACAGGAGTCAAACGCAGGTTAGTGGGAATTCAGATGGAGGGACGCTATATTGCCCGTCATGGTTATCCGGTATTATCTAATGGAGAAGTAGTGGGAGAAGTAACTAGCGGTACTTTATCTCCAAGTTTAGGAATTGCGATCGCACTAGCCTATCTTCCCACATCTTTATCCAATATCGGGCAACCCTTACAAGTGCAAATTCGCGGTAAGTCTTATCCCGCCTTTGTAGTGAAGAAGCCCTTTTATCGCAGAAAACAATAGGGAAAACCCAAAATCTCTCCATTACCTTTGCGCCCTTTGCGTTACCCTTTGCGCTCTTTGCGTTAAAAAAAAATATCATTCGACTCGCCCAGATTCAATCTTACATCCACACTCCTCCCCCGCTCTACCAAACCCAAAATTAACCTGTTAGTATAGATCGGTATGGTTGGGTTTTGTTCCTCAACCCAACCTTCCCATTTTTTGTTGAGTTTTATTAATTTTCATTTCAGTATAGTTTATGAAACCTGCCCAGTTATCGTTGCAGTGGTTATTATTATTTTTTTCTCTCATTCAAGGGATAGTGTTTAATGAAATTCCTGCCCTATCCCAATCGATTACGCCTGCTGCGGATGGTACAAATACAGTTGTTACTCCTGATGGGAAACGTTTTGATATTTCTGGTGGTAGTTTTTCTGGAGATGGGGTAAATCTTTTCCATAGTTTTCAGGAATTTGGACTGTCTGCTGGTGAAGTTGCTAATTTTCTCTCGAATCCACAGATTCAGAATATCTTGGGCAGGGTAGTTGGTGGTAATCCTTCTCTGATTAATGGTTTAATTCAGGTAACTGGGGGAAACTCTAATTTATATTTAATGAATCCGGCGGGGATATTGTTTGGGCATAATGCTAGTTTAAATGTCCCTGGCGATTTTATGGCGACGACGGCTACGGCTATTGGTTTTGACAATAATCGTTGGTTTAATGCTGTTGGCTCTAATAATTATCAATCTTTTTTGGGTAATCCTAATCAGTTTGCTTTTGATTTAGCTCAGTCTGGAATTATCGTTAATTCTGGTAATTTAGTTCTTGCCCCAGGAAGTAATTTAACTTTATTGGGTGGGAGTGTTATTAATACGGGTAATCTAGCTTCTTCCGGAGGCAGGATTACTATTGCAGCGATACCTGGTTCGAGTTTAGTGCGGGTTAGTCAACCGGGAAATTTACTAAGTTTGGAAATTGCACCGCCTAGGGATAATAATGGATTGGTACTGCCGATTGCACCAAAAGATTTACCTAGTTTATTAACTGGTTCGATAGATACAGGAGTTAGTGTCACTCAAGCTGGGGAGGTAAAGCTTAATGCTTCGGGGATGAGGATACCGAATGAGTCGGGAGTGGCTATTATTTCTGGTAATATTATTGCTTCTAATTTAGGAAATAATCAAATTGGCGGTGAAATTAATGTAATTGGGAATAAGGTGGGTTTGAGTAGTGCTAGTTTGAATGCTTCTGGAGTTAGTGGTGGCGGTAATATTAGGATTGGGGGAGATTTTCAAGGGAAAGGTACAATACCTAATGCTACCCACACATATATAAGTAGCGATTCAGAAATTAGGGCAGATGCAGTTAATAATGGTAATGGTGGCAGAGTTATAGTTTGGTCGGATCTGGCAACGGGATTTTATGGCAATATTACTGCTAAAGGGGGAAATATTAGTGGTAATGGCGGTTTTGCCGAAGTATCGGGTAAGGATTTTCTGGATTTTGTCGGTACGGCTGATTTATCGGCGGTGAATGGACAATTTGGGACTTTACTTTTAGATCCAAATAATATCACAATTGTTGCCAGTTCTGTTAATCCCACTGATTTGGCGGTTAATGACGAATTTACCGATAATATCAATATTGATAATGAAATTAATAGTAGCACGATTAGTAGTGCAACAGCTAATGTTATTCTCCAAGCTACGGGTGATATTAATTTTAACGATCCTGTTAATATTACGACTCCTGGAGTTAGTTTGACTGCCCAGGCTTACGAAAATATTTTTGTCAATTCTGGTATTACGACTAATGGCGGTAATGTTACTCTAATTGGTGATGTTAATGGTGATGGTGAAGGTACTGTTCAAGTTAACAGTTTTATCTCTACTGGTGGTGGCAATATTATTTTAATTGGTACTGCTAGCGAGTCTGATGGCGTGACGATAAGTAACCCGATTGATTCGAGGGGCGGAGATATTACTATTACTGGTTCGAGTATTTTGTCTGATGGTGTGAATATTTGGAATAATCCTGATTTTGGTAAGGGGCAAATTAATTCTGGTGGTGGGGATATTAAGATTACTGGTTCTGGTTCTATTTCCCGTGGTATTAATACAGATAGTATCAATAATTCTATTGATTCAGGTGGGGGAAATATTACTTTAATAGGTTCGAGTAGTAATGATATTGGGGTACGAATTAATAGTTTGGTAAATTCGAGTGGTGGTGATATCAGTGTTACGGGTTCTAGCACGGATAGTCGGGGTGGCAATGGTATTATAATTGATATTGATGGTGGTGCTTTAAGGTCTGAGGGTGGAGATATTATTCTACTGGGAACGAATCAGAATGTTACTACTAGTGGTATCACAATTTTTAATCAAATCGATTCGGGAATTGGAAATATTACTCTTACTAGTGATAGAATTCAATTAAGTGGTTTTGGTACTCCTCAAATTTTGGGTAGTGGCAATCTCACTTTGCAACCACAAACCGCCAGTAATAATCTAGAAATAGGTGGAGTGGGAGATCCGATAACAACCTTTGTAAGTGCCGAGGAAATTGCTAATATAACTGATGGCTTTGCTTCAATTATTATGGGAACTATCAGTGGTAGCGGTACAATTAATTTATTGGATAACGTAACCTTTAGCGATCCGATAATTTTGCGATCGCCCTTTGGTATAATCCCGGTTAACAATACTATTACTGGCACGGGTAATGCCTCGATTACTCTGGAAGGAACAACGATTCTCAATGCTAACCTTACTACTGCTGGACAAAGTATTAGTATTAATGGCAATACGGCTTTATCTAATGCTATTACTCTCAATACGGGTAATGGCGATATGAATTTTAATGGTACAGTTGACGGGAACCAAAATTTCACTCTAATTGCAGGTACGGGTAATATTAATTTTGCCCAAGCCGTCGGTAGCACCACTAGATTGGGAAATCTGACTGTTACTAGTGCTAATAATTTCACGGCAAATTCCCTGACAGCCGCTAGCTTAATTCAAAATGCGGGTACTGGCACTACTAGTCTGGGGATTTTGAATACAAATGCAGCCAATGGAATTAATTTAACTGGCAATAATTTTAATTTTAACGGCGCTATCAATACTACTGGTGGTGGCTTGACTATCGCTCATAGCGGACAAGTTACTATTGATGCTGCTGCTGATATGATTTTAGGGGGAGACTTTTTTCAAAGTGGCTCTCTAGTAGTTACCGGAGGAGATATTACCGCTAACAATAGTAATATTACCTTCAACAGTCCCGTCCTCCTCAATAATTCAGTAAATTTTACTAGCACTACCCTCAATTTTAATGGCGCAATTACCGGATTGAGTAACGCATCACTTACCCTCAACAGTACAACGATTAACTTGAATGCTGACATTACCACCGCCAACCAAAATATTACCGTAAATGGCAATACCAATCTGGGTAACAATATTACGATAGATACTGGAAGCGGTGTGGGGGATATTAACTTCAACGGTACAATCAATGGTAGCCAGAATCTTACCCTTAAAGGAGGTACGGGTAACATTACTGTTACAGGAGATGTCGGAAATAGTACCCGTTTAGGAAATTTAACAATTGCCAGCGCAAATAGTATTAACACTCAAGGGATTAACGCGAATAATATAACTGCGATCGCAGAAAATGATATTATTACCTCCGATATCAATACTAGTGCTACCACGGGCACTGGCGGAATTATTGAATTAACCAGTAATAACGGGACAATTTCTACAGGCAACCTCAATAGTAGCGGTACTAGTGGCGGCGATATCACAGTTAAAGCATCCACAGCAATTACTACTAACGATATTAATAGTAGCGGTAGTATCGGAAATGGTGGTAACGTACTTCTAGATCCCATTAACGATATTCAAGTGGGCTTTATTAACGCCCAAGGCGGTAGTAATGGAGAAGGTGGGGACGTTAACATTACCACAGGACAATTTTTCCGGGCGACGGGGACATTTCGCGATCGCAATAATATTTTAGCAAGTATTTCCACTGCTGGCGGCAACGGCAGCGGCGATATCACAATTACTCACGGCGGCAACGGCACAACACCATTTATCGTTGGCGATGCTACTACCAATGGTACAGCAGGTGCAATTACCAGTGGTAATTCTACCATTAATCCTTCCCAATCTTTCCTCTTCACCCACACGGAAGGCAATATTAAAATTATTAGCATTAATGAACCTGTTAATCCAGTGGATCTTACAGAAAACGATCGAATTAACCCCCCAAAAGAGATTAAGCAGTCACCAGAAGATCCGGTGCTTTCTGTAATTACCTCTAACCCAGCTACTGTCGCCGAAATCGCTCAACAAGAAACCAAGTTTACCACTGCATTTGAATCACAACTTAATACCACCACTACCCAAAATTTTAACCTGGAACAAGCCCAAAAAGAATTACAGAAAATCGAACAAGCCACTGGCACAAAACCAGCCCTAATCTATTGCTTCTTTGTTCCCAGTAATGTCTCCTTCCCAACCACTAGTAGCAAATCTGAAACTAAACCAACTAACAAGCAGTCAGAAACCCTCTGGGAATTTACCTCATCCGGATTATCCGTAAATCAAGTCCAAACTGCCCCCAACAATCCGCCACCCCAACCAACAGATAGACTAGAATTAATCCTGCTCACCGCCACAGGAAACCCCATTCGCTATACCATCGCAGGGGCAACCAGACAAAATGTTTTAGAAACAGCCGAAAAATTCCGCGAAGCTGTCACTAGTATCGGGATACCTCGCAACTATCGCGCTCCAGGCAAACAGCTTTATCAGTGGTTAATTGCACCAATGGAAGCAGAATTACAATCCCGACAAATTAATAATCTTGTCTTTATGGCAGATACAGGATTAAGATCCCTTCCTTTCGCGGCACTCTATGATGGAGAAAACTTTATTGTCGAAAAATATAGTGTTGGCTTAATGCCCAGCCTTTCCCTGTCTGATACCCGCTATGTTTCTCTCAAAGATTTGCAAGTTTTAGCCATGGGAGCATCTCAATTTACTGATGCTAATGCTCTGCCTGCTGTACCATTCGAGTTATCAGTAATTTCTGGAAAATTATGGAAAGGAAAATCATTTCTAAACGACTCCTTTACCATAGAAAATCTGCAAAAAGCTCGTGATAATCAACCCTTTGGTATTCTCCATTTAGCCACCCACGGCGAATTTCAACCTGGTGAATTAAGCAACTCCTACATTCAGTTATGGAATCAAAAATTGCAACTGAATCATTTACGAGATCTCAAATTAAACAATCCACCCATAGAATTAATGGTATTGAGTGCTTGTCGTACTGCTTTAGGAGATGAAGAGGCAGAATTAGGTTTTGCTGGATTAGCCGTGCAAGCTGGAGTCAAATCAGCGTTAGGCAGTTTGTGGTATGTGAGCGATTCCGGTACAGTAGGATTAATGACCACATTTTACGAGCAATTGAAGGAAGTACCCATCAAAGCCGAAGCCTTACGACAGGCACAATTAGCGATGATTCGAGGTGAAGTGCGACTGGAAAATGGACAATTAGTTACTCCAAGAGGAAATATTCCTTTACCTCCTGAATTATTAAAACAGGGAGACACTAAACTTTCCCATCCTTATTATTGGAGTGCCTTTACCATGATTGGCAATCCTTGGTAATAAGCTGCGGCGCATCTAAATTGGATAGTAAATTTATCGAAAGGGGTGTGGGTTTTTTGGTGTGGGGATATACAAATTAAATGCGTAGAAGCTTATAA
>DOIX01000224.1:2945-10472 GCA_003511885.1 Cyanobacteria bacterium UBA11153 | reverse complement strand
TTTCAACGACTCACCTTATAAGCCCCTAGTCCCTAGTCCCTTGCTATATTATGCTAGTATAGCAACCCTACGGGCTGTTAAGACATTCTCAAATCCGAAACCATTGATTTTACTACTTTATTCCTAAGCCAATAGCCCCAAGCCAAGAGTCCCTTACTAGTAAATGCCAATCACTTTGACATTGCCTAAAAATATGGAGTTTGCTAAATGCTCGATTTAAAGCTACTTGTCTTTCCTGGTGCAGTAACTGCGATCGCATTAATCGTTTACTTTGCGCTGATTATCAACGTCGGTAAAGCTAGAGCCAAGTATAATGTACCTGTCCCTCAGATATCGGGGAATCCCGATTTTGAACGAGTATTTCGCGTCCAACAAAATACAGTAGAACAATTAGTTTTATTTGTACCTAGTTTATGGTTATTTTGTTTATTTGTTAGCCCTATTTGGGGGGCAGTCATTGGTGCAGTTTGGGTGATTGGACGAATTATCTACGCTTGGGGTTACTATCAAGCTGCTGAAAAACGTATATTCGGTTTTGCGATCAATAGTTTATCGACTATGATACTGATACTGGGTTCTTTAGTGGGAATAATTAAAATATTTGCCACTGGGATCTAGATCCTTTATCCTTCAATTTGTTGGTCTAGACATTCTAGCAATTGTGTTAAATCCGGTTGCGCCTCAATCGGGAGAGAATAGCGATCGGATTTCGATCGCATTTCCTTCAGTTTTTTGCGCAATACGTGAGCTAATTTTAGGGATTCTTGTCCTAATTTTTCTAACTTTTGACGTTGGTAAAATTTCAAAGCTGCCCCCCGCAATACTTGGAGGGTAGCCTCTTCTCCATGGGAACCGGGCATCACCTGCAAGCGCAAGAGGAGGGATTCATCTTGATAAGTTCTCTCAATTTCTACTTTTTGAGCTTCTGCTGTAGGATATAATGATAAATTAACCAATCTTTTGAGTTCAATCATTAAACTTTGAAATACTGCCACGCTTAATTTTTCTAAGATAGATTGCAATATACCATCTTGACTCCAAAGAATACGACCACTATCAGGTTGTCTCTCAAAATAAAGTCTACCAATGCCACCAGTTAAAACCCTCCCTAATAGCTCTTGCAATAACTGCTCCGGGGGTAAAGTAGCAATAAAGTCCATGGGTTGATTCAGATGAAAGGCTGTCACCTCCAGAGGTAAAGCTGTCTCTTCTGAATTTATCATCATTGATTCAAGTTTATCTTGCGGCTTCTGCGATGAGACTAAGGAGACATCAATTGGCGTACAAGATAAGGCTGTTGAGGCTAAAGGGGTAGGCGTTTCCGTAGCAGGTGAATTTGATGAAGTCTGAGAAGCCGACTCTTTAATTCCCTGGGTTTTTTCTGCGGGAGTAGGCTTTTTCTTCGGTTTATTAATGGACTTCGAGGTACGTTGAGCAGTTTCAGAATGCTTTAAGTAAGCTGACAGCATTGACTGATGAGTATCAGATGTAATTTGTTGCGTCTTGAGGGAACAGTTGAGGTATGCCAGGATATTACGAGCATAATCTAGGGCAGAGGAATCGTGAGGATCTACCATACCCAGTTTGAGGTACTTGCCTTCCAATGCCAGGGGTAGGAATTGATAGTGTAGGCAAGCTTCAAAGGGTAGAATTCCATCAATTAACCGAAACATTTGCTCCGTATCCATGCCAGATACTTCCGCACCCTGAGACGGATGAGTAGGCGAATCGGAAATTTCAGAGATATCTGTCTCCCTTGGTGACGACGGCATGATAACTGCTCCATCCTGAGAATCGGCTGATCGATAAGATAATTACTTTATGATTTAGACATAAATTGGGTTTCTTGACCAGAATACTTTATTTGAGATGCTCGATCGGAGGCTCCAACTCCGGTAATAAGCTGCGGGAGCAGCTCGCATTGAAGAGCGGATATCAGGATAGGGAACGGGAAACGGGGAACTCTAAAGGATTTGGGATAATTTACCATTTTTGACAATATATATAGCAACCGCCAGGACAGTTAGGACATTCTCAATTCCTCAAACCCTTGATTTTACAGTTTTCTTCCTGAGCCAATAGCAAGAGAGCCTCTAGTCCCTCGCTATAGTTTCAATGCTCCCGCAGATGATTAGAGGTTTATTCCCAGGTTACATCCAAAATGCTGCAACCACGCTTCAGTGATGGAAACTTTAATGTTTCCTTAAATCGATTGGGATCCCAGTGCTGGAGTCGATCGAGTGTTTTTGAGTTAATTCTTCTCTTAACTATTTTAGCTACCAAGATGGACTATTTTTTTACTCCTAGTAGCTCAAATCATAAAATTTGGCCAAAAACATACTTATAAATGGGATTTCAATTCAATTTTTTTGAAATTACATTCCTCCTTATTCTCTGCTTAATCAAGTTTTTTCGATTGAGTTTGGTTTGTCTAGCGGAGCCTTCGAGCTGGAATCATGACTTAAGAAGAGCCTCGGATGGCTTGAGCAGCTAAATAAAGCTTACTCCATTCCCCGATCGCCTGATTCATTTTGAAATTAAACTCTTTGGCGATGACATCTAATCCTTTACCTCTTTTCAACTGTTCGAGAAAATGGCGTTGCTCTTGTGTGAGGCTATCGCAATAACTTTGCCACTGGCTGGGTGTTAAGCCCAGATTATGATCTTGCAATGAGGTTTCCAGCCAACTGGCGACTAATTCTGGTTTAGCTTTAATGGCAAATACCTGAATGGCATGGTATTTGATCTTTTCTCGCAGTCGATATACCTTCTGAGTGGGCAAGTTTAAAGCGCTAGCGATTGCTTCGGGAGATTTCCCTTGCAGATATAGCCGCAACCATTCTGCCGCCTCAGCGCCTAAGTTTTCTGCCAGATAAGCTTCAAATTCCCGTCGTACAGATAAGCGCTGTGCTTGTCTCTCTTCCCAGGTTTGAGCTTCTTGATAATCGCTAATCGCTTGGTTATCCAATAAACTCACAGATGTGTCTGTTTCTTCGGGAGCGATTGAATCTGAAACCATCCGGACAATTTCCCCTTGGGGTACGTTAGTCATCCCTCCCCGCGAGGATCTTTTGAGAAAGTTGACAAATCGATAGGCTAATAGTGGTTGATTGCGGACTGGACGCAAACAATATTCTTCCACAGTTGTCAGTAATAAAGCATCCCGCAGGTGGGTATTGTCGGTACATTGCGCAATCCAGGCAATTTGTCTTTGGATATAGCGATCGCTATTTAATAATTCCTGAATCACCTCTTGCAACACATCGACCACTGCTCGCTGGCGATCGCGACTCAAAGACACCCAAGTCCTAATCTTATTCCGTAACGTTACCACAGAAGCTAACCGGGTGGTTAAATTCCGGTATGCTTGCTTTGGTTCTACCCCCAAATAGCGATGCCGCAAAATCCGGTAACGATAGTCCATGGCTTGACGCATCACCTCTACTCGATCCGGCATTAAGTTGTCAATCTCCTCACTATTATCGGTGAGTAACCACCGGACAATGCTGTTGCGGGTTGTCATACTCAAGTCTGGATAGTCATAAGCTACACGATTTCGCCACTCTTGGCCTAGTTGCGTTACCAACTTTTCCATGAGATTGCACTCCTCGAACCCCTGTTTTAAAGCTTGCATGACAATCCTCTTCTACTGCACTGACGGATTTTGATACATACTATTTCTCATTTCAACATTTTTGCCTGTAAATAGCAGCGATCTCCATCTCTAGCATTCTTACTCAACCATCACACTTCTATTTTGACAGATACCATCTCTCTATTGAGATCGATCGCCTTCTAGGAATTGTCTCAGATCACAAGATCCTGGGACACCCGCTCACCTCTGCCGTTCGTTAAGTTTTGTAACATAAAAAAGTTGTTGGTTGTTAGTTGTTAGTCTGATTCCCTATTGCCTATTGCCTATTCCCCGTTCCCCGTTCCCCATTAACAAGCCATGAAAAATGAAGATACACAGTTAATATTCAACCAGGTAGACAACGCGATCGCATTATTTAACCCATCCCAGCATCTCACCCTATTTAACCAAAAATTTACCCAACTTTGGGGACTATCCAGCGAATGGCTAGCCCTGTCACCCCATTTTAAAGAAATCTGGGCTAAAGTTGTCGAGCTGGGGTACTGGTCTACCAGTCAGTCAGATAAACTAGAATTGGCTTTACCGACAGAGATATCCCAACAGGTTTCCCTCCGATTAAAACAAGCTGATGGTATCCATCTTACAGTCAAAATAACGGTCACTGCGGATGGGGGATATTTATTTACATTTCACGATATTACTGCCAAAGCCGAAGCTTTCCTGATGCAGATGAGTTTGAATGCAGAAATCAAAAGGCTGAGATTTTTGCAGGGCTTAACAGAAAGGATGCAATCTGCGGCAGAGATGAGGGAAATCGGGCAATTTGCCCTTGCCTACTTAGTGGAAACAACAGGGGCTGCCTTCGGGGATGTTAAGGTAATCACCGGAGAGGGAAAAGATGCCCGTGCAGGTGTCCTGATGAATAACGTGTCTACTCAATTCATTGCCACTTATGGGACAGTAGTGGTAAAGAATATGGAAGCAATTCTCAAAGAAGGGATTCCTTACGGTCAAGGGTTACTATGGCAAGTAGTCGAAACAGGTAAGCCTTTATTTGTCCAGGATTACAAAAACCATCCCCAATCCCTGGCGGCATTTCACCATCCAGGTGTGGGTGAATTAGGATTATTTCCTATCTCCAGTAGTACGGGGAAAATTATTGGTGTCTTAACTCTAGAATGCTGTTGTCAGCAAACACTTCAGGAAGCGCTGCAACAGGATATGCTGTTAGCTGCTTGTCGGACATTAGGGGTAGCAATTGAACGCGCTCAATCTCAAGAACATCTCCGTCAAGTTAACGAACATTTAGAAAGGGCATCTCAACTTAAATCGGAATTTTTGGCTTCCATGAGTCATGAACTTCGCACGCCGCTGAATAGTATTCTGGGATTTGCCGATCTATTGCAGCGGCAAACGGGGGGTTCTCTCACTCCGCGTCAGCTCAGTCATGTTCAGGCGATTGCCAGTAGCGGAAAACACTTGTTATCTCTAATTAATGATATTCTGGATTTATCAAAGATTGAAGCAGGTAAAGTCGATTTAGAATTGACTACTGTCTCTATTCCTGCTTTGTGTAATCATTGTCTGAAAATGATTCAGCCTCGTGCTGATAAAAAAAGATTGGCTTTGTCATTGGAGTTAGATTATCGCTTACAGGAGGCAGTTTTAGATGAGCGTCGGGTGCGGCAAATTTTAATTAATCTCCTCTCTAATGCAGTCAAGTTTACACCAGAAACAGGATTGGTTAAACTGTCAGGAAGATTGTCTTATGGGTGCGAGCTCAAAAAAGAATGGCGACCAGATTGCAGTCCAGTTAATTGCAGTACGCCTTATCTTTGTTTGGAAGTGAGAGATAGTGGCATTGGGATTCCTACAGATAAATTGCATTTCTTGTTTCAACCTTTCCAGCAAATCGATTCGTCTTTAAAGCGGCGACATGAAGGGACTGGCTTGGGTTTGGCACTGACTAAAAGATTGGCAGAACTTCATGGAGGTACGGTTTCGGTAGAATCGAAAGAAAATGAAGGAAGTGTATTTCGAGTCTGGTTACCGATCACAGAAATGCGCTCTACTTTGGCAGTAAATACTGAGGTCATCACTCCTCAACCTTCCCGTACAGAATTTATTTGCCAAGGTGAATCTGTCGGGAATAGTAAACGTATTTTAGTGGTAGAGGATCAGCCATTTAATCAAGTATTAATTTCTGAAGTACTGGAAATGGAAGGATACACTGTTGAGGTGATTGCTGATGGTCAAACGATGTTAGATAGAATTACGAATTGTCCTGTAAATCCTCAATCAATGCCCGATCTAATTTTAATGGATATTCAGCTTCCCGATGTGGATGGATTTCAACTGCTCCGTCAACTCAAATCCACATCTGTATGGCAGAATATACCTGCGATCGCACTTACCGCAATGGCAATGGCAGGAGATCGCGATCGCTGTTTGGAAGCTGGTGCCGATGATTACCTGAGCAAACCGCTGGATTTGGAGGCAGCAATCGCCAAAGTGCGATCGTTGATTGATAGCCCTGTAGCTGTTTCCAGTTAGTTGAATTTGAGAAACTGGGTTTCTTGGATAAACCTGGTTTCTCTCCACCTGACTCCCTTGAGGAGGCGATAACGGAGTCGGACACAAGGGTTCTTGAGGTAAAGAGAAACCAACTAACTTCAGGAAAACCAGGTTTCTGACATTCAGAAATTTACTATCCGTTTTTCCTGGTAATTAGGAAAATATATTGAGCCAAATCGATAACCCACCTCCATCAAACTCTCCTCTCAAAGTCTTACTCATCGAAGACACAGAAGCCCGTCAACAAATAAGCTGTCACGCTTTTAAATTGCTTGTTTTGAGAGCAGGGAAGTAGGGGAGCTGGGGAGCTGGGGAGAGGGTTTGAGCGATTTTTTCCTAATTGGAAAATATACAGTTTAAATGCGCAGCAGCTTATTAACAACAAGCAGACATCATTGACACTGACTCGATAAAAACCCACTCACAAGACATTTGATACATCTTTTTCGTTTAAGCAGGCCAAAATAAGCAATAATACTTATATAGACATGGCAAAGACCAATACCAAGTGAGTTTGAGGAGACACAATCGTGATGAAAGCTCAAGATATCATGACTAAGGATGTCGTGGCGATTCGCGGCTCGGCGACGGTAGCTGAGGCGGTGAAGCTGATGAAAGAGAAATCCCTGCGCGCCCTAATCGTAGAGCGCCGTAACAACCAAGATGCTTATGGTATTGTTACGGAAACCGATATCATTTACAAGGTAACAGCTTACGGAAAAGATCCCAAAACTGTGCGGGTTTACGAGATTATGACGAAGCCATGTATTGTGGTAAATCCCGATTTGGGTGTGGAATATGTGGCGCGGCTGTTTGCGAATACGGGGATTCGTCGCGCTCCTGTGATTAGCGATAAGCTATTGGGTATTATTTCGGTTACTGATATCCTGACTAAAAGTGATTTCGTCGAGCAACCGAAAAGTCTGGTTTTGGAGGAAGAAATTCAGAAAGCTGTGGCAGAGGCACGGGCTATTTGTAAAGAGAAAGGGAGTACCTCTCCAGAATGTGCTGCTGCTTGGGATATTGTCGAAGAATTACGAGCGGAGTTGGCTCATCAGCGGGCTGATAAGTCTATATCTAAAACGGCTTTTGAGCAGTATTGCGAAGAGAATCCCGACGCTGATGAGGCGCGAATGTACGATAATTAGATTGGGAAAACTTAACTAAGGAGTTAGGGTTTTTCCAAAAACTATAACTGCTTGGAATAATTGAGCTACTGGCGCGATACACCTAAAAATGTATGCTCTTTTTGAACGATTGTGAAACTCAACAAAACCATCGCTAATGTTGGGTTTCGTTACTCAACCCAATCTACATCTATTCTTCTGGAAAACTTTCAGCGAGTAAGGGAAAACCTT
>DOIX01000224.1:0-2690 GCA_003511885.1 Cyanobacteria bacterium UBA11153 | reverse complement strand
AGTAAGGGAAAACCTTCAGCGAGCAAGATGCTCGCACTACATAATATAGAAGGTTAGACAGTGGTTAAAACCACTGGCGGTTGCAATAGAGAGGGAAAGATTTGAGTTAGTCTAACGAATTTCAGATAAGTAATGGTGCGTTATGCTCAAGCTAACGCACCCTACAGATGGAAGATTATCATAAATTGTAGTAGCGACTCTCTTCTACAGAAGTTCTTTTAGGTTAGCCAAATTATCGAGACTTAGAGTTAATTTTACTTCAATCTGTTGTTGGTTATCTCGCAGTGTGAGGCAGAAATTTCCTTCGGCACTATTACTTTCCCACAGAGGATTAGTAATTTCTATTTTCTGATAGATAATTTCGGGAATACCAATCCTAATCACTAAATCTTTTTGAGATTGGGGATATATATATAATTGTAGTGCATGAAGATCTAGTTCTAGTTTACTTGGTGTAGTGCTGCGCTCTTGATCGGAATAAGGTTTGTACCAGTATAGGGTAATGCCCCGCACTTGAGGCATTTGCAGTTTGAAGACTTCATCAAATCGCTGTGCTTCCCAGTCAATTTCTCTGATATTGCTATTTGGTGGCATAATCCGTTGTCGCCAAGCGATTTTTTTGTCGTGGAGGCTAGTCCAAAATTTGCTAATTTTGGCAAAGTTATTGGTATTTTCGGGATTGTCGCTATTTTGTTGCCAGAGGATGGTTGGTTGCATGAGGCAGTATGATATTTAGGTTGCTGTTTGAATTTTAGAGTTGGGTAGGGGTGTTTGGGAAATTGTTAAGATACCCGACTTCTTTAAGAAGTCGGGTATCTTAAGCTAACTAGCAGCAGTAAGTTGCATTTGAGGCACTGAAGATTCTACATCAGCTTTAGCCGCCAAATATTGCTCCAGTTGCGCTTCAATTTCATGCCGCACAATCTGACGGTACTCAATAAAATGTTCCAAGTGGGCACAATTAGTCAGATAAGACTCGAATATCCCAGGATTGTGGCGGAGGATGGAGAATATTTGATACCAAAATTGCCAGCGGGTATCTCGTTTAATCCCCTGTCGCCAAAAAATGGTCAACATTCCCTTAATTTCTGGTAATCCCGGCATTTTAAATGCCTTTTTGTGAGGACGTGGTTTCATATTTAGGCAGTGTCGATATACTCTGCCTAAATAACGATGAGGCTCATATAGTTCCCAGAAACATTTGACATATTCGCGGGCAATATCTTCCAGAGGACGAGTCGGGATAAAATTAGTGAGGGTTCCCTGATGGATATTGGCTTCTCCATCCCCTTCTAACAAACGCCCTTCCTTGGTGAGACGATGCCACAAGGCAGTATTGGGTAGGGCTTGAAGCATACTAAACATGGCTTGAGGAATAGCTGTAGCTTCCACAAACTGAATAATGCGATCGCCTGCTCCTACTTTTTCCCCATCAAAGCCAATAATAAACCCTGCCATGACTCGCAGTCCAGCCCGATTGATCGTTTCTACTGCCTCTAGGAGTGAATTCCGGGTATTTTGGAATTTTTGTGTCATGGCTAAACTATCGGTATCTGGTGTTTCAATACCGACAAAAACAGCACTAAAATTAGCCGCAATCATCAAATCTATTAATTCTCGATCCTGGGCTAAATCAACCGATGCTTCTGTAGAAAATCGGAAAGGATAGCCCCTTTCTGCCATCCAAGGACCGAGTTCCCGTAGTAATAATTTTACATTACGTTTGTTACCGATAAAGTTATCATCCACCATAAAAATAGTCCGCCGCCAACCCAAATCGTAAAGAGTTTGTAACTCTGCCAGCAATTGCGCAGGAGTTTTGGTGCGAGGTTTCCTACCGTAGAGGACAATAATATCGCAGAATTCGCACTGAAAAGGGCAACCCCGCGAAAACTGCACCGACATATCGCCATAAGCGTTTAAATCCAACAAATCGTAGCGAGGAATGGGTGTAGTAGTAACATCCGGTTTTTCCCCATTAGCGCGGAATATCCCAGAAGTTTCTCCTCGTTGAATGGCTTCGACAAATAGGGGAAGAGTAATTTCTCCCTCATCCAAAATCAGGAAGTCTACTCCTGCTTCCAGCGCCGCTTCCGGCACAGAAGTAACATAAGGTCCCCCAACTGCTACAGGTTTGCCCCGTCGCTTCGCTTCCCGAATCAGGTGCAATAAATCCGGTTTCTGGACAATCATCCCAGATACAATGACCAAATCTGCCCAATTCCAATCTGCTTCAGTTTCAAACCGTACATTGCGATCTATTAAACGGAATTCCCAAGTTTGGGGCAAGATAGCAGCCACAGTAATCATACCTAGTGGCGGCATAGCCACCTTGCGCCCCACTAATTCTAGTGCTTTGTCAAAGGACCAGAAGGATTTCGGGAATAGAGGGTATAGAAGTAAAACGCGCATTTTATTTTAGGGAGTAGGGAGTGGGGAGTAGGGGGTAGGGTAAATCATCCCTTTCCTTGCTCCCTTTTCCTTGGTTCTCAATTCCCCTTAGTATACGCTGTGGCTGGCAAGGACGGAGGCTAGCTGGAGTTAATTTAACAATTGAATTGTCGTTTATCAATAAATATTACTCACTTAAGTTGCTAGTTACAAATATTGTGGATTAGATCCCCCCTAACCCCCATTATTAAGGGGGGAATCTTCCTGGAAAGTCCCCCTTATTAAGGGGGATTTAGGGG
>DOIX01000204.1:8794-18535 GCA_003511885.1 Cyanobacteria bacterium UBA11153 | reverse complement strand
ATTGATGATTAGAGGCGTACCGATCGCAATGGGCTTGGCCTGAACTAATCTAGGTGTTAAGCTGTGGCAGGAGTTTGCAGGGGCTAGGAGCTGCGGAAGAAAGCTGTAAAATCAAGGGCAAATTATATGGAAGATAATTTATCTAAACAAGGGAAGGTGTCTTTTCCCTATCCTTCCTTCAATTCTGGAGTAAAAAGACACCATAGAGGTTTGAAAAGAAAGAGGTGGATATCCTGGCTAGGATTAGTAATAATTACGGCTTTTATTTGTACAGTTATTTCCCCAGTTTCGGCGAAAGTATCGATAGTGGAAAATGGGGAAAAAGAGGTGGGATATCTTTTAGTTGAGAATGATAGCCAACAAGATGGTAATTTTTTTCTATTAGCATCATCTCAATCCCCAATCCCTAATCTGACATCCCTTGATTCAAGTCTAGATCTATTAGAACAAGCTAAAAAATTATATGATGGGGGAAGATTTACCGAAGCCGTCAATATTCTCAAACAAGCCGTCGAGATTTATCAAAATCAAGGGGATACTCTCAAACAAGCCGCAGTTTTGAGCAATCTCTCTTTAACTTATCAGGAATTGGGATGGTGGGAGGAAGCAGCTCGTGCCATTTCCGCCAGTCTTAACTTATTGGAAAATAAACTAGGGACAACTTCCACTACACAAAAATTGAGAATTCTTGCCCAAACTCAGGATATTCAGGGTCGTTTGCAACTGAATAGGGGAGAAACGGAAGCAGCCTTAGCTACTTGGAAATCAGCCTATAATACTTATACTCAATTAGGCGATCGAGCAGGTCAAATTAAGAGTTTAATTAATCAAGCACAGGCGATGGAAGGATTAGGACTCTATCGTCGCGCTTTAACTATACTAAACGAAGTCAAGCACAACCTCGATACAGAGCCAGACTCCATCACTAAAGTAGTCGGATTGCGATCGCTAGGTGATGTCTTGCAATTAGTGGGAAACCTCCCTCAATCTCGCCAAACTCTAGAACAAAGTTTACAAATAGCACGTCAGTTAAAATCTCAACCAGATATTGGCGCTGCCCTATTCAGTTTAGCTAATCTCGCTCGTCAGGAAAAGAAAGTAGAAGAGGCACTCAGTTTTTACCAACAGGCAGTTACCGAGTCCAATTCCCCAAGGACAAGAATTCGAGCGCAATTAAATCAACTGAGTTTACTGATAGAAAGCCAAAATACCCAAGCAGCTAAAGGACTTTTATCTGAAATATCTTCAGAAATCGATAGATTGCCACCCAGTCAAGCTTCCATCTACTTCAGAATTAACCTTGCCGATAGTTTAATGAAATTAGAAGAATTGCCAGGAAACAAAATTGATCAACTTTTATCCAGAGCGCTTGAAGATTCCCAAAAACTCGAAGATAAAAGAGCAGAAGCTTATGCTTTAGGCACTTTGGGGGAACTCTTTGAAAAAAATAACCAACTCAAAGAAGCAGAAGAATTAACCCAAAAAGCCCTAATCCAGGCTCAATCTATCAAAGCCGTAGATATCCTCTATCCCTGGCAAAGACAGCTAGGGAGACTCCTGAAAAAACAGGGTAATATAGAAGGTGCGATTGGGGCTTATAGCGATGCAGTCAGTACCCTCCAATCTTTGCGTAGCGATTTAGTCGCCATCAATCCCGATATCCAGTTTTCCTTTCGCGAAAGCGTCGAACCTATTTATCGAGAATTCGTCGAATTACTCCTGCCCGCCGAAGGAAACACTACACCAGAAAAATTAGAAAAAGCCCGCCAAGTTATTGAATCATTACAATTAGCCGAACTTGATAACTTTTTCCGGACAGATTGTTTAAATGCTCGATCAGTCCAAATCGATAAAATTGACAAAGAAGCTGCTGTAATTTATCCAATTATCCTCTCAAATCGCCTGGAAGCGATCGTCAGCTTATCCGATCGACCTCTCAAGCGTTATACCACAATTCTACCCCAAGACCAAATTGAAAACACATTGCGACAACTACGCCAATCTTTACTACAGCGCACCACTAATCGGTATTTACCTCTAGCCCAACAAGTTTATAGTTGGTTAATCCAACCCATAGAAGCAGATTTAGTAAAAAATAACGTCAAAACCCTAGTATTTATTCTCAATGGTTCATTGCGGAATATTCCTGTATCTGCCCTCCACAACGGAGATCAATTTTTAATTGAAAAATACGCCGTTGCCCTAACCCCAGGATTAGAATTATTAGAATCTCAACCATTGGGAGAAAGAAAATTCAGTGCTTTAATAGCTGGGTTATCAGCAGCCCATAAAAATTTTGCTGCCTTGCCCAATGTTGAAATAGAAATCAAGGAAATTAATTCCCTGATTTCGGGTAAGTTGTTACTAAATCAAGACTTTACCAAGGCTAGCCTTAAAGAGGCAATTGCTAATGTTCCTTTTCCTGTGGTACATTTAGCTACTCACGGTCAATTTAGTTCCACAGCCGAAAATACCTTTATTTTAACGTGGGACGATAGTATTAATGTCAACGAATTAAATAGTCTGCTACAAAAAACCGATTTACGTGGCTCAAATCCGATTGAATTACTAGTACTCAGTGCTTGCGAAACAGCCAAAGGAGACGATAGAGCAACTTTAGGTATTGCTGGGGTGGCAGTGCGGGCTGGAGTGCGCAGTACTTTGGCTACTTTGTGGTTAGTAGATGATTCTTCAACAGCCAAATTAATGGTGCAATTTTATCAGGAGTTAACCAAAGGAAATGTGACTAAAGCTGAAGCTTTACGTCGCGCCCAAATCGGAATTTTAAAGGATCCGCAATATTTACAACATCCTTATTTTTGGGCTCCCTTTGTCTTGGTGGGTAATTGGCTTTGAAAATAAAGTCAATTACCGCCCCGACAATAATTGATACAATCCGTATCAATTCACGTACCTCCTGTGGTTTTCACCCCATCAAATTAGTTCAAAACCAGCCCTGATTTCTGAGGCTCCCCTCAAAAGGTAGGTGGTACTTCACGGTTAGCAAACTCTGAAGGAGGGCGATCGCTACTCCAAGCCCACCATACTGTACCACACTGGCACTGATAAAACTCCTGCCACTTCTTCTGGTAGTCTTCTGTCATGACGGGCGATAGTCGATTGAGCCAAACCCGATGAGCTTGATTGCAAGAGGATTTGCAAGTCGGGCAACAAAATTCAAAGGCGTGAATCGCTGAGTTTGTCCATTCCGGGGGGATTGGAGTAAAAGCTTCCATATCTTGAGTTTATAATTTTGAAAGTCTTCTATGCCCATTTTAACTATTTGAGCGGGTTTGAGGAAGCGATAAGTTCTACTAAAACTCATTCCCCGCTCACCACTCCCTAATTTCTCCAAGATGAATCTAGAGCCTGAAATTCGCCGTTTAATCGATATCATGCCTGCCTCTGGGCGGATGTTGACGAAAATTATCAGTAAACCCCAACAAACTACGGTAATTGAGAGTCCTTTTCCGCTACCATGGTTTGGCGATCGCGAAATTTATATTAATTTTGATTTATGGCGGCGTTTGTCTAGACCGCAACGGGATATGCTACTACTGCGGACGGTTTGCTGGCTGATTAATGTGAGGTGGTTTAAGCCGGATTTATATCAATCTGTGGCTTTGGCAGGATTTTTAGGTGGCATGATTGAATTTGTACAGGGGGATGCTGTGGGAGTTGTTGTGGCTACGGGGTTAAGTGGGATTGCGCTGAGTCAAGTTTGGCGTAATAATCGGAATTCTCAGTCTCAACTTGATGCTGATACTGCTGCGATTAAAGTTGCTCAACGCCGGGGTTATTCTGATGTAGAAGCTGCCCAGCATTTGTTAGGGGCAATTGAGTCTGTTTCTCAGATTGAAGGGCGTTTGAGTTTGAGTTTTACGGAATTGATTCGCTCTCAAAATTTACGGGTAATTGCGGGAATTTCTCCTATTGGGGTTCCTGATAGCCTGAAACAGGAATAGAAAACTGGTTTCTTTATATTTTTTTATCGTTTATCGCCTTTTCTGTTTCTCTACCCTCAGTAGCAATTACAAATAGCCTTGCATCTCGCTGATTATACTTTCGGTTGATTAGCTTGGTGCGACTAATTTTTTTCATGTTTACTTTCAAATTGCTTCAGATGATTCTTTTTCACAATCAAACCATCCTAAGTTACGGATATCGCCAAAGAAGGGAATTGCACCAAATCTACCGTTTAAATAGCCTTTCTCTATTTTTAGCTCTGGTTTTGTTTTAAACTCTGCTAGTGAATAGAGGTGGGATGCACCCTCCTGATTCTTTTCTACAAACCAGATTTCATCTCGACGCAGAAGATCTAAATCTAGTAGATTAGTATCATGAGTAGTAAAGATTAGTTGAGTTCGATTATTTTTATTTCGACAACTTAAACAAAACTCTATAAATTTACGTGATAATAAAGGATGTAAACGGCGATCTAATTCATCCAGAAAAATTACTTTATTGCGACTATTTTTTAATACAAACAATACGGGAATCAAATCGATTAAACGCTGTGTTCCTTCAGATTCCTCTTCTATCAAAAAATCAACAAGAGATCCATCTTGATGACGATGTTGAGTTTTAAGTTGAATTAAATTCAACTTATCTTCAGTTCTCTTGGCGATTAAATATCGTTTCCTTTGGTTAATTAAAAGCATTCCCACAAAATTATCATCATCCTCAGAAAATGTTTCCAGTATATCATTTTTGATATTTTCAGGTATTTCTGGAAAGTGACGATCGAAATCTAATTCAACTTCTTCAGTACCAATTGAATCAATACCCGTACCCGTCAATCTCAGAAAATCGGTAAGAAAGCTGGTAAACTCTTGGCTGTTTAATATACCAGATTCCAAATGTATATAGTTAGATTCAGCTTGAATAATAGTTAATACGTCTTCAAACCACTCAACTACAGGCTTTACAGCCTGAACATTACGATCCAGAGCTTCTGTCAGGAAAAGTTGATTTGGACGAGTTCCTCGTGCAATAAAATCTAAAAATGGCTTGTCTTTTTCTCCTTTCCCTTTGAGAGTAGCCCCATACTCTACAGTTGTCTCTTTTTTTTCAGAAGTGACTCGAACAAAAACTGGAACTTCTCGTTTTTTGCCAGAAGGAATTACATAAAGCCATTCTTCAATAATACGATCTGCCTTTAACTTAAATCCATAGGAATAGCGACTATCATTATAAATGAAGATAAACTCAAATTTGCTAGGTTTATTCCTATCATTGCCTAACTTAAAGGGAATAACTGGGATAGTTTGTCCGCTACGGGTTCCTTGAACAATTAAATCTTGAGCAAAATTAATAGCTTTAATCAGATTAGATTTACCTGCGGCATTTGCACCATAGATAGCAGAGATAGGCAACAAAGACTTTCCCTTACCTGCTGCATCTACAGCAAGATGGTTGGGATAATTTTTGTCGCTGTTAATACCTACCATACTGAATGTTATTTCTTCTTTAAAGGAAAGGAAGTTTTCTATGGTTAGCTGAATTAGCATGACTTTTTTACTGATTTATGAGTACCGCAGCATAAGAGAAGATTCTTCATTATTGTTTAAAATATATGAGGAGAGATGTAATCTGTAGCAGGATCAAATAAAATTAGTATAACAAACACACCTTACCTCAATAATTTCATCAGAAGAGCGGGACACTCCTGGATGATTTTTTGGCCATCAGTAATTTGTTATACTATCAGCACCTTTAGAATTCAATCCCTGGTTGGGCTTTGATTCCTTGTTCCCGAAAGGGATGCTTGACTGGTGTCATTTCGGTTACTAAGTCGGCGGCTTCGATTAATTTTGGGGGTGCGCCTCTTCCGGTGAGGATAATGTGGGAGTTATCTGGTTTTTGTTTTAATTCTGTGAGAATTTCTTCGAGATTGAGGTAGCCTAGTTTGAGGGCAACGTTGATTTCATCTAAAAATACTAGGCGAAAGTCGGGGTTAGAGATGAATTCTCGTGCTTTTTGCCATGCGGCATGAGCTTTCTCGGTATCTCTTTGTCTGTCTTGGGTTTCCCAGGTAAAGCCCTCGCCCATGGCGTGAAACTCTAATTGCGGTTTCTCTCCATTGGCAGAAAAAGTCCAATGTTGTAAGGCGGCTTTCTCGGCTGGCTCCCATGCCCCCTTAATAAATTGTACGATCGCAACTCGATATCCGTGACCTAGCGATCGCAATACCATCCCTAATCCGGCGGTGGTTTTTCCTTTACCATTCCCGGTGTGGAGGATAATTAATCCTTTTTCTCCTGATTTTTCGGCGAGGCGTTTTTCTTGTACTTCTTTCCGGCGCTGCATTTTTTGCCGATACTTTTGGGGGCTTAACTCAGTTAGCGCAGGATCGTTGATAGTTTCTGATTCTCTGTTTTCTTTCTCGTCTATCGCGGTATTGATTTCCATCTTGAGGATTTTGGGAGTTTCTGGATTTAGTTGTCACTAGTTTGACAGACAAATGACAACGATCGGATTATAAGCTATTTTGCAGCTCCCATTGGATCGTCATCGGTTTTCTCTGGGTAAGAGGTAGTACTAAATCCGGGTTGGTTACCCCAGAAATCAAGATAGCCCTTATCATCTGGCTACTGTTATCGGTTCAGATTTAGGTCAAATTAGGAAGAAATATACAAAACAAGATCCTCGCGTTATTGGCTTTGTCAGTATGCAGGTGCATCACACTGGGCAAATACTGCTGGAAGAGATTGGCGAGTTGGAGCAAGACAAAGTAAGACAATATTTTAAAGTGATTGACGATCATTTATATATGCCTTTACCAAGAGCATATCAAGCGGCGGCAACTTATAATTACAATTCGCCAATCCTAGGAGTTGTGCAAAAGCTTTTGCCCTCCATCACAGAAATTGCTACTAAAATATGCAATCGCGTTATTAGGTTATATCCTACCTATTTTAGCTACAGTGGATATTTGAGCGAGCCTGGCGTGAAAGTTGCCAGTATCCGCGATGTGGAAATGTTTCAGGTTTACCTCTGGGTGTGTGTCTTGGAGCAAAGTATTGCTGCTATCCAACAGGAGTTATTTCCTCTGACTGTTATGCTTTATCCTACTTTAAAGGTACGATGGGAATTAGTGCGGCAGATGATTCATTTACTTACCCAGGAAATATCTAATCGTTTGGACAAATCAGAGTTATCATTATTTCAACCTTATCTCCAAGTATTATGGGAGATGTTTTCTCCGGAAATTTTTCCCGATAGTTTGGATATTTCGTTAAAGTTGGATATTGATTGCGCTATTGTCTATCCTAGATGGAATGGTAATTACAGCTAAGAGGTAAGAGGGGATATTCAATTTAACTCTGGATTGGGTTAATTTTTTGGTTAGTTGGCGATTGCCTGCGGCAGTGGCGAAGCTAATCGCAAGTTATTTGCTAAACTAATAGATTGGTAGCGATACCGCCATCCGCGAGTTAAAACATCGCGGTTTCCTTTTCCCGTGAGGTTTGAGATGATATCTAGTAAAATTGCGATCGTTGAAGGGGATATTACCCAGCAACAAGTCGATGCTATTGTCAATGCGGCTAATAATTCTCTCCTCGGTGGTGGTGGCGTGGATGGTGCAATTCATCGTGCTGCTGGGTTGGGGTTATGGGAGGAATGTCGTCGTTTGGGTGGTTGTCAAACGGGAGATGCTAAAATTACTAGGGGTTACAATTTACTGGCAGATTGGGTAATCCATACTGTCGGACCAATTTGGAGAGGTGGTAATTTTGGAGAAGATGGGTTATTGGCTAGTTGCTATCGTCGTTGTCTGGAAATAGCTACACAATACGAAATTATTAGTATTGCTTTTCCGGCGATTAGTACGGGTGCTTATGGTTTTCCTCCTCAACGTGCTGCGAAAATTGCTGTCAAGACAGTTAAGGAGTTTTTGGAGAATAACTCATCAGTCGAACAAGTAATTTTAGTCTGTTTTACTCATGGCGATTACAATTATTATGTATCGGCGCTCAAAGAAATTTTGACAATGGACAATTGATAGTGGACAGCAGACATCTCAATTCGATATCAGGAACTATTTGAGGGTGTTTAAGTAAATAATAACGGTTTCTGGCTACGATATAATCAGGATTTCAGCTTAAGTCGAACTCAGGTTGGAGAGTAAACGATTGAATTTGACTATATGTTACTAATTGTTTTAACAGGAATTCTCGCCTTTTACGTTGCTTGGAATTTGGGGGCTAACGATGTCGCCAACTCCATGGGTACATCTGTAGGCTCAAAAGCCATTACTCTAAGACAAGCACTAGTAATTGCCGGAATTTTAGAATTTAGCGGCGCAGTCTTATTTGGCAGGCAAGTTTCCCAAACTTTAGCAACAGAGATAGTCAATCCCAATTTATTTGCCGCCCAACCCCAATTGTTAGTATTGGGGATGATGGCAGTATTAATGGGTTGCGGTTTATGGCTGCAAATTGCCACAAGTAAAGGCTGGCCTGTATCATCATCTCATGGAGTAGTCGGCGCGATCGCAGGTTTTAGCTGTATCGCCGCCGGAATTGGTGCGGTAGACTGGGCAAATATCAGTCGCATCTCCATTACTTGGGTACTAACGCCATTAGCGAGCGGTATCATTGCCGCCGGATTTTACAGCATTATCAAATATTCCATCTTAGATCGACCAAACCCCATCGATCAGCTCCGGGAATGGATTCCTTGGCTAAGTGCGATTGTCTTAAGTATTTTTGGTGTAATTGTATTGCCTAGTATCTTTGATACGCCCTTATTTGCCAACTTACCCTTTCCCAAACATGACCTAACTATAGCAACAGGAGGTATTGCCGCGATCGCGCTTACCTCTATAAGCTGGCATCAACTAGATGGAGGCAGGAGGCAAGAAGTAAGAGGAAAACTGGAAAACTCCTCGCCCAGGGAAGTTGAGCAAATCCTTGCCCGATTCCAGGTAATTAGCGCCTGCTTTGTCGCCTTTGCCCATGGCTCGAATGATGTGGGAAACGCGATCGCACCTTTAGCCGCCATCGTTTATATTATTAATACAGGCTCCATTCCCCTCACTAGTTTTGGTGTCCCCTTATGGATTCTTCTCCTGGGCGGTTGCGGTATTGTGGCAGGTTTAGCTATCTGGGGCAAAAAGGTAATCGCCACCATTGGAGAAAATATTATTCCACTTCAGCCTAGCAGTGGGTTTTGTGCGGAAATTGCGACAGCTACTACTGTCTTAATTGCCTCAAAATTGGGGTTACCTGTTTCTACTTCTCATGCTTTAGTTGGTGGTGTCATTGGGATTGGCTTAATTCAGAATTGGCGCAATGTGCGCTTCTCAACCGTTAAATCCATTGCTTTGGCTTGGGTAATTACTATACCAGTTTCGGCTGTTTTGGGTGCGGCAATTTTTGTCTGTCTCCGGTTTCTCTTTGCCTGATATACCAGTTGATAGTTAGGGTTTGCTGAAAAAGTCTTTTTGTTAGGGTAGGGTGTGGGTTTGTATCTCACTTTTTTCCCGAGTCTGTTTCCCACTATAGTAGGGTTTGCTGAAAAAGTCTTTTTGTTAGGGTAGGGTATGGGTTTGTATTAGACATCTCCAGAAATTAGGTTTTTTCCTAGGCGGGATAAGGGTTTGAGATTGTTTTTTGGAGATGTCTATTCCACTTTCTTCCCGAGTCTGTTTCCCACTATAAGCTGCGGCGCATCTAAATTGGATAGTAAATTTATCGAAAGGGGTGTGGGTTTTTTGGTGTGGGGATATACAAATTA
>DOIX01000204.1:0-8569 GCA_003511885.1 Cyanobacteria bacterium UBA11153 | reverse complement strand
TTAAATGCGTAGCAGCTTAGTAGGGTTTGCTGAAAAAGTCTTTTTGTGAGGGTAGGGTGTGGGATATGGATTTTTTTATCTGGCACAATTTTCCCGTTTCAGTGAAAACGTGTATGAGTTTTGAGGGGTGTAACTCTGATTCCTAGTGCTTTGCCCTAACTGAATCAGCGCTCTTATCTAATTTCCGTCAAGATTTGAGAATTATACAGCAAGCCCTAAATAAATAAACAAACAAATAAATAAATTAGTTGATAAGTTGGTGATTTGAGATGGAAATAGATAAAAAAAACTTTGAAGCCTTTACTGGGTTACCTCCCTTGAAAAAAAATGCAATTCAACTCTGCGGTAAAGAATTCGTTGATAGCTTAAGAAATCAAGGCATCTACACTCAAGATGATGAATTCTGGATAGAGGTAAACAAAAAGCTGAATATTCCTGCCAATGCCTACGCCATTCAACATGCCAACTTCAAAGCCGAAAAGGAAAGAAAAAGAGAAGCAGAAGTCGCCAGAGACAAAGCCGAAAGAGAAAGACTCCTAGCCAATAAGGAAAAAATTGTCACTAAAAACCGAAAAGGATGGACAATTACTATTTTTGAGTTACCATATTCAGATAAATATGGTAAAAAATTCATTGCCGAATGTCGAAAAGAAGGAGAATTACAAAAGACTACCTCTTTTGCCAGAGATGCCAATGAAGCCTATACTTTAGGTGCGAAATTTGTGGATGATTTTCAAAGAATTCAAGGTCAAATTCAGGAAGCAAAAGCCAAAGAAAAACTCCTCAAAAACCTGTATCTAATCCTTATCTATCTTTCTGGAGAAGACGAACATAATCTTTATCTTCAAGGCTACGGTTACAAACATAAAATGAGTAAAGAAAATTTTCTTGGACTTAGCTTTTGGCAGGAGCTTGACTTAAATATAATCAGCGAATTAAAACTGGACAGATTCCTGGAAATGTCCAAAACTAAAAAAGCCCTACTCATGAATAAAAAAGGGATGAAACAAGCCAGAGAACTTTTAAAAAAGATTAATTTTGATGGAGTAGAAACCATCCTGAAGCGAAGAGAATATCATGAAGAATATATTAATTATCAAGATCCAGAAAACCTTTAAAATTCTGTTTATTGAGAAAACAAACCCCCTTAATTTACCTGATAAAATAAATGATGAAGAAACGATGAATCTTCTTTCCTCACCCCATTATCGGGATCCCTTGTGCAATTACCTATCAGCTTATAATTATGATTAACACTCAATCCTTAGAAGCCGTTGCATCTACCAGACTAGATTCCCATATCGGGAAACCACTCTACGATTCCTACTCCTTTGCCCAAATTCCCCAGACTATCTATCATCTCCTGACAGGTGCAGGAAAAATGGGCTTACCCTCTAGCGTCTTAGGAGATTTACCTGATAAATACGATAAAATAATTCTCCTCTTTGTCGATGCTTTTGGATGGCGATTTTTCCAGCAGTATCTCGAAGATTTACAATTTCTGAAGCGATTTCAGAGAGAGGGAGTTGCTTCTCAAATAACCACCCAATTTCCCTCGACTACTGCTGCTCATGTTGCCACCATTCACTCAGGTTTACCCGTAGGAGAGACAGGGATTTACGAGTGGTATTATTACGAGCCTCTGTTAGATAATATCATTTCGCCCTTACTTTTCTCCTTCGCAGGGGATAGAGAAAGAGATACCCTTAAAAAAACTGGCGTAAGTGAAGAAAGCCTTTTCCCTACCCAAACTATTTATCACCAATTACAAGATAGTGGTATCGAGTCTTATTGTTTCCAACACCAAGCTTATGCCTTCTCTCCCTTTTCACGAGTTGCCTGTAATGGGGCAAAGGTTGTCCCCTATAAAACAGTACCGGAAGCCTTGGTTAATTTAACAGAAGCGCTCCTAGCTCAACGAGAAAAAGCCTATTTCTTTATATATTTTGATAGTATTGATGCTATTGCCCATAAATACAGCCCAAATTCGCCTCAGTTTGATGCTGAAGTTAGAACATTTTGGTTGACTATAGAGAGATTATTACATGAGAGTTTGGTAGGTAAAATAAAAAATACCTTGTTGCTAATTACTGCGGACCATGGACAAATAGAAGTTTCACCTCAAACTACTATTTATCTGAATCGGCTTTATCCTAAAATAGAGAAGTTTATGAAAACTAATCGTGATGGCAATCCACTCGTTCCCGCTGGCTCGGCTCGCGATATGTTTTTATATATTAAGGAGGAATATTTGGATGAAGCTTACGATTTATTAAGTTGCAAGCTTCAAGATAGGGCAAAAGTTTATCCCACGCAAACCTTAATAGATGAGGGATATTTTGGAGGAGGTAAACCTTCATCAGCCCTACTCAATCGTTTAGGAAATTTGATTATATTACCCCATAAGCATGAAACAGTTTGGTGGTATGAAGAAAATCGGTTTGAACAAAAATTATTAGGGCATCATGGCGGATTATCTCGGGAAGAAATGGAAACGATTTTCCTGGCTTTACCTTACAGTTAGGTTGGAGGTTAGGGAATATCGCACTTTGACAAAGATACTTGTTTCCGACTTTCTTCCCTAGCCCCTAGCCCCTAACCCCTAGCCCCTAGCCCCTAGCCCCTAGTCCGTCGCTATCAAGGTATATTAGCATTTATGATGTTCTGGTAGGTTGCCAATTTTAGTCTCTAAACCCACTCCTATCGCATCCCTTCCCATCTCCCACCTCAGTATCTTCTTTTTCACTCTCCCATTCCATCAGGTAACATCATTAAATTGTGAATTCCAAAATGCACACAGGGAAATTTAACCATAAAGAAACAAACTCTGAAGCCAGCTATCTCCAAGCAGCCGAGGATATTTTGCTCTCAATGACAGAGAGTATGGAAGGAATTGAGAATCTGCGGCATAATCTTGTCACTCATCTTTCCCAAGATGTGGAAAGACTCAAACAGGAAAAAGCTGAATTAATTCAAGAGATTGAAATCCTGAAAAACCAACGCCAAGAGCAACTAGAGCAGCAGGAAAAATTGGTCAAGGAAATTACCCCAACCTTAGCTAATTATATTGAAATAATCCTCCAAGAAAGGCTCGATAAACTGGTTAAATCTTTACCAGTATCTCCCCAAGAAACGCCAAGTATCAGTCAGACAAATGTCGATAGCGCCAATTCAATTTCTTTGCCAACTTCAATTCCGCAACATTACCAGGAAAATACCGAGCGCTTAATTGGCTCTTTAGATACTACGATGAGAGCAACTTTTAGCTCCATGGAGCAAGATTTGCATACCTATCAAAATTCCCTGTCTCAGCAGTTGAGTCAGATGTATAATCTCGAACAACAAGCCGAGGCAATTTTAGAGACACTCATTGCTAGACTCAAAGCCGAAATTCCTCCCCAACCATCTATTCCCGCAAACCAATCCGATTCCCTACCAAAGATACCTACTTACAATCCACCATTACCCCCTTTAGATACACATCGCAATGGAAATAATCATGGTAGTAACGGGATTACTTCCTATCCCTCAGAGTCATCATTATTAACTTTGCCGCAATTAGAGGTAGCTTCAGAAATTCCAGAGGCGAAACCGCAACCCAAACCACAACCTAGAAAAAAACAATGGATTGGGTGGTTACTAATTCTCTTATCTTTACTAGGCTTTGCCGGAGAAAATGTCATCGTTAGTGTGATTTTTAATCCCGCTCAAGTGCCCAATATCTTGGGAAATATTGACGGATTTCTCATGCCAAGTCTAGGTAATGCCATCCTTTTGCTCTTGATGCGAATGGTAGTAGTAGTTCCCATAATGGCGATTTTATCTCGACGAGTCTATCCATACTTCTGGAGAGATATAGGGAAGTTGATGGCATCTCAAGATTTTGGTTTATTAGGTAATATTTTGATAAGTGGATTTTGGTTATTTTTATCTCAAGTCTGCCTTTATTGGGCATTGGGATGGATTGCGCCGGGAATTGCCGTGACGATTTTCTTTATCTATCCGCTGATTTCTTTACAGTTTAGTAAACCTATCAATAAATTGAGTTATTTAACAATTTTTAGTGGGATGGTGGCAGGATTAGTTTTGATTACCATACCTGGTAGTAGTGGGGATATTGCTCATTTAGGTATTTTAGGCGCAGGTGGTGCAGCGGTTACTTTTGCATTCCGCTCGATTTTAGTCCAAACTTCGGGAAAAAAGTTGCACCCCATGCCTTTACTCTGGATGAATTTGGTAAGTGTTTTAGTTTTTTCGGCTTTAACTTTATTGCTGCCGTTACCGGAAACTTGGCGTTTTCATATCGATGCTAGTTTGTTGCCGAATTTAAGTATTAGTGGTTTGGTTTTGGGTGTTGTGGCAATTTTGGCTTATCTATTGAATCATCTAGGAATCGCTAGGATTGGTGCGGTGAAGGCTTCAATTTTGGGGGGAATTGTGCCAGTCTTAACATGGGTTTTGGCGTTGTTATTAATGAGGAGTAATTTGGAATTACCGCAAATAGCCGGGATGTTGTTGGTATCTGTGGGAGTAGCAGCCCTAAATTATTTGCGATCGCGCCCTCAATCCTAGTTATCATTATAATTTAGCTAGATCCAGTATACCTCAGAAACCCGGTTGCGCCAAATTTACCGGGTTTCTTGGTGTTTATACCAATTTTAACCATCCTTGATTCAATGCTTTTTCGATAATTTTAGCCAAGACTTTTGCCCCTTTATCCCCTATTCTCTCCATCGCACCCGCTAAATCTGACACCAACAAAGCGATAAGCTGCGGCGCATCTAAATTGGATAGTAAATTTATCGAAAGGGGTATGGGTTTTTTGGTGTGGGGATATACAAATTAAATCCGTAGCAGCTTATCACTATCTTTAGTCAGAGGAGAGGATAAAACAATATAAATTGTACCGCTTTTTTACATTTCTTTACACGATCGACTATAATTGAGGATTGGAATTGAGCAAAAAGTATCATTTGCTCCTGTTAATTAAAAATAAAAGTGCTAGTTTGAGAGGTGAGAGGTGAGAGGTGAGAGGAAAAATTTTGCTTAAAAATTCCCAAATAAGTTACTAACACTACACCAAAAAGACTCAAAACTCTTTCTCCCATTATCCAATCATACGCTATCGATGTTACCGAAATTTAGAGCAAACGGACTTATCCAGATTGACAAATTAATTGCAAGTGCCACCAATATGTCTGTCAAAGGAAATAACTCATATCCAATTCGTAGCCTGACTGCCTTGTATATTTTTGCCTTAAGTACTGTAGCAGTATTATCTATTACTGGACAAATTATGGTACATAAATCTCTAAATCAACAATCAAGCGACTCCCGAATTATTAACATTGCAGGTAGACAGCGAATGCTGAGTCAAAAACTGACAAAAGCAGCCCTAGCCATCCAATACTCAAAAAACGATCGCAATCGTCAAATTCGGTTAAATGAATTACAAGAAGTTCTCAATATTTGGGAAACTTCCCATCAAGGATTGCAAAAAGGAAATACCCCATTAGGATTGCAAGGTAATAATAGTCCTCAAGTGAAGGAAATGTTTGGGCAAATTGATATTCACTATCAATCTATCTGTCAAGCAGCCAAGGAATTACTGAATTTAGCACCAGAGGAAGAGTCATCCCTCCACGGGACTAAGATTTCACAATTAGTTGAAAAAATTATCGCCCATGAAGACTATTTTTTACAGGGGATGAATCGGATCGTATTTCAGTACGACAAAGAAGCAAAAGAGCGAGTCGAATCAACCAAATTAATCAATAAAAGCATTCTGATAGTTACCCTAATTATCTTATTAATAGAAGCTCTATTTATCTTTCGCCCAGCCGTGGAACAAATTCGCAATTACATCGCCACAATCATCGAAGGAAAAGTACAACAATATCGGATAGCAGCTCAACTAGAAAAGAAAAATAATCAACTAGATATAGCATTAAAAGAAGCTGAATCTGCCACCAAATTAAAATCGCAATTTTTGGCTAGCATGAGTCATGAAATTAGAACACCAATGAATGCAGTGATTGGGATGACTAGCGTACTATTAGATACCAAAGTTACTAACGAACAAAGAGAATACTTGGAAATCATCCGCAACAGCGGAGAAGCATTGCTATCCATTATTAATGATATTCTAGATTTCTCCAAAATTGAAGCAGGTAAAATGGAGTTAGAAAATCAGCCATTTAACCTCCAAACAGCCATCGAAGAGTCATTGGATATGGTAGCGAATCAGGCTAGATTAAAAGGACTAGATATCGCCTACTTAATTCCAGAAGACATGCCAACAACCTTAGTCGGTGATGTCAGTAGATTACGGCAAATTATGGTAAATTTACTCAGCAATGCTGTCAAATTCACCCAATTCGGCGAAATCATAATTTCCCCAACCGATATCAAAATTAAAACCTCAAAACCATCAACCACCAACCAAACGCCAAAAACCAAAAACCAACAAACATACGAATTCCACTTTATTGTTAAAGATACGGGAATTGGCATTCCCTGCGATCGCATAAATCAATTATTCCAATCTTTTTCCCAAGTAGATGTCTCCACAACTCGGAAATATGGAGGCACGGGTTTAGGATTAGCCATTAGTCAGAGATTGAGCGAATTAATGGGTGGAAAAATGTGGGTAGAAAGTGAAGTAGGGAAAGGTTCGACATTCCACTTTACAATTTTAGCTCAAGCTCAACCTAGTGGAGAAGATACTTATCTCAGAGAAGCTCACCCTCAACTAATGGGTAAAAAATTATTAATTATTGAAGACAACGAAAATAATCGCAAGATTGTCAAAAATTATGCCCAAAAATGGGGAATGATTTGCCAAGAAGCTGCCACAGTAACAGAAGCACTAGAAATATTGCGGAGTCAAACTACCTTTGATGTAGGCATTGTAGATATCCAGATGCCTTATATAGATGGTTTGACATTGGCGAGATTAATTAACCAACGGAAATATCAGAGAATTATTCCATTAGTAATGCTAACATCAATGAACTGTTGGATCCCAGGTCCAGAATCAGAATTTACCGCCTGTTTGCTCAAGCCAATTAAACCTTATCAATTATTCAAAGTTTTACTAGAAGTTGTAGGGAATCGACCTCACAAAAATTGCTTAACACCTATAGTACAGGAAATTGATACCAAATTTAGCCAAAAATTACCCCTACGAATTTTGCTAGCCGAAGATAACGCAATCAATCAGAAAGTAGCTTTGAAAATTTTAGAAAGAATGGGTTACCAAGCCGATGTAGTACACAATGGCAGAGAAGCGATTGACGCAATCCGGAAAATTAGGTACGATGTGGTGCTAATGGATGTACAAATGCCGGAAATGGATGGATTGGAAACAGCTCGTTATATTTGTCAAGAATGGCTGCCAAGCACTCGTCCATGGTTAATTGCGATGACTGCTGGTGCAATGGAAGGCGATCGCAAAAACTGTCTAGAGGCTGGCATGAATGATTATATCAGTAAACCTGTCAAAATTGCCGTTTTACAAGCTGCACTGGCGAGATGTGTAGTTTTAAACAATAAGCAGTTGGAAACTAGCCTCGCCGCTTCATCCTGAAGACAGATAGCGAGGGAGTAGGGGCTAGTGCAGCACGGCAATAGAAAAAAGTTTCCATTAACACATAAAACCTAAATATAAATGACATCAACCAAACAAGCATTACCCAAATTTTCCCAACCACCTAGCCTATCGACAATCCTCATGTTAATAGGGATTGCCATTACACTTTTCTTTATCCTCATCGCCTTACTTTCACCCACTTTTCAAAGTTGGGGATGGCTGCAAAACCCCACCGCATCTCTAATTAACCCAATTCACGAACCCCCAGGAAGCAAATACTGGTTTGGGACAAATCGCCAGGGTTATGATGTATTTTCGCGGACAATATTTGGTTCTCAAGCCGCCTTAAAAGTAGTGATTCTTGCCACAACTCTCAGCTTAATTGTGGGAGTACCTTTAGGTTTAGTTAGTGGTTATTTAGGTGGGAAGTTAGATCGGGTATTATTATTTTTCATGGATACAATCTATACCTTACCCGGATTATTACTATCAGTGACGCTAGCCTTTGTGGTAGGAAGAGGAGTTTTAAATGCTGCCATCGCACTTAGTATTTCTTACATTCCCCAATACTATCGCGTTGTCCGGAATCATACCTCTAGCGTCAAAACTGAATTATTCATTGAAGCGGCACAAGCTTTAGGTGCTTCTCCCCGTCGGGTACTTTCTCGCTATCTATTTCTCAACGTTATTCAAAGCGTACCCGTACTATTTACCCTTAATTGTGCTGACGCTATTTTAATTTTAGGTGGATTGGGCTTTTTAGGCTTGGGATTGCCCGAAGAAATACCAGAATGGGGACATGATTTGCGTCAAGCATTAGATGCCCTACCAACAGGAATTTGGTGGACAGCACTTTTTCCCGGTTTAGCGATGACGCTGATGGTAGTGGGATTATCTTTACTAGGAGAAGGATTAAGCGAATTAATCGATCCTCGGTGGCGGGAAAAGAGGCAGTAGGGAAGGGGGACAAGGGGGACA
>DOIX01000185.1 GCA_003511885.1 Cyanobacteria bacterium UBA11153 | reverse complement strand
ATCATGAAGAGAAGCGGAATCCTCCCTGAGTAAACAGTTTGATTTCCATCCAGTAATTGTCAACTGTCCACTGCTATACTATCCCGATAACTAACAAATTGAGTTTATAAAGGATCGCCATGAAAGAACAATCTTATTGTACATTTCGCTTAAATAATTCCATCTATGGGATCGAGAATAGTTATATAGAAGAAGTTTTTGCTTTACCAGAATTAACAGTAGTATCATCACCATATCGAAATCTAGCTGGCGTGGTAAATCTGCGCGGAAAAATCTTACCTGTAATGGATCTTAATCTCGTCTTGGGAATGCCATCGCCAGACTATCAGATAACGGATAGCATTCTGGTTTTAAGATGGGAAGACTCCCAAGTGGGCATCATTGTTAATGAAGTATACAAAGAGAAAACAATATCTCCGGATCAAATTACCACTCAACTCTCTAATCATCGAGATGTAGAGGGGAAAGATTGTCAAACAATTATTGCCGATTTTAGTCAACGTGCGGGAGACATTTTAATTCTCAATCATCCCGAGACTTGGATGGGATCGATAGAAATAGAAACTATTCTATCTAAAATCCCAGATAACTCGCCTGGAGATAGATTTCGATTATTAACCCAAGAGTCGATTTTTTGTCCCAAAGCTACTCCAGAAGAAAGGATAATTTTTCAAGAAAGAGCAGATAATTTAAAGGCTGAAGTAACCAGTCAAGACTTGACTGATTTAAAGCCTATCTCCGCGATCGTTTTAAACGATCGTTTCTTCGGGATTGATTTAGCTATGGTGCGGGAATTTACGGATCTCAGCCGAGTGACTCCTATTCCTTGCTGTCCCAAACATATCATCGGAAACATGAATCTGCGAGGTGAAATTATTACCTTAATTGATTTACGTGGATTTTTTCATCTACCAATCGATCCCATATTGGAAGAATATAAGGTTATGGTAGTGGATTTTGAGGGGATAGTTTTTGGGGTAATTGTGACAGAAGTTGCTGAGTCAATGTTATTTCTGAAGCCATCAGAAATAATGCCTCTCTCGACGGGAAGTGATGCCATTAATGATGAATACCTCCAAGGTGTGGCTTCTTATCGGGAAAACGCGCGCGCGCCGCAGGCACTTCGCGACATCGCTATTCTGGATTTACCGAAAATCCTCCTTAATGGCGGTTTAATCGTTGATGAGGTGGTTTAAACTCAGATCTTGCACCAGTCGCAACAAGTCGAAAAAAAAAGCGATCGCAATCTCTCTGCTCCCTCACCTCGACGATGCCACTAAGCTGCGGCTGATATGGCATTAGATATCCAATTTGTCGAAAGGGGTGTGAGGATATCCAAATTAAATGGGTAGCAGCTTATCAGGCAAAGCACAAGGCCAACATTGAAAAAATCAAGAGTTTGCTCTCTCAGTCAATTTGATATCCTTTGACTACCGCCACCTTTGGTTATCGAAAAATGTCCTCCTTCCTTTCTGCAAAGCCTAACCCAGAAAATAAATGCCCGGATTGCTTGTCGATTCAGTTAGCAGGAATTCCTGTACCACCCAAAATTGACTACTGGGATTGGTTACCTCCTAGGGAAACCCCACAGATCGATCTATATTTAAGTATTCACTTTAACGAACAGTGGGAACCTCTCCACCAAGGGCGGATTAAATTTGGTCTTCGAGGTGGAGAATTACGGTTGAGGCTAGTGGGTGGGGAAATTCCCATTGAGTCGCGTTATCTCGGTGGTTGCGTGGAACTCCTCTTACCCAGAAAGGAGGAACCACACCAGGAAAGAATTGACCAAACTAATAATTATACTTCAAATAGCACCTTAACTAGAAGAATTGTGGGTGCAGCTTTTCCCAAGAGTGAAGGCTCAAGGATGGATGCCCTAGAGACTCAAAAAATTTTTGTGGGAGAGTCTGACAAAGATCGACCATTTCACGGTAATATCTGTCACATCACAAAAAAAGTTTCCGAACCAAATCCTACTTGGATTTTTGAAGAGGAAATAGGCAAACCAGTATTGAAGGGATTCCTAGACAAGGTAAAGTTAGCCACTTTGAATGTGACGGCTTTTCCTTGTCGTATCCAAGCCACGTTTGAGGTATCTGGGCGAGATATTTGTATCACCGATGCTGAAGGATTGTGGCAGTCGGATATGAGTCGCAATAAAATGGCAGTTTTAGAACAATTGACAATTAAGCGTTTGCTGGAGCCAAAATTTAAGCCCTATCTCAGCAGAGTAATGTTACGATATGAGCGCTCTAAAATCTCTCGATGAACTCCAAATCCTGTTTCAGCGGGTGTTAGCCGCAGAAACCGACAACTTACCTGAGTTAGCTGCGATCGCAAATCTTAATCTAGGGGTAGATTTTGCTGAGGCTAACTTGAGCCATACTAACTTGATTGAGGCTAACCTAGTTGAAGCGGATCTCAGAGGTATCAGTTTACGGGGTGCTAATCTTGAGGGCGCTAATCTCCGAGGTGCGGATTTGCGCGGTGCGGATTTAATCGGTGCTAATCTCGATCGTAGCGATCTCAGAAGTGCTAATCTACGAGGGGCGGAAGTCAGGATTGCTTCGCTTCAGAATAGTCGATTAGATGGCGCTAACCTTAGCGATGCTAACTTCAGTGGTGCGGATCTCGATAGTGCTAACCTGAGTAATGCGGATCTTCGGGGGGTGAATTTTTCTTTGGCTAATCTATGTTGTGCCAATTTGAGTAATGCCAAACTTAGGGGGGCAAATTTAGGTAATGCGGATCTTCGGGAAGCTAATCTTATGGGAGCATCTATGATACGTGCTTACTTGGGAGGTGCGGATTTACAATGTGCTGATATGAGTAAGGCTAATTTCAGCGAAGCGGATTTGAGCGAAACTAAACTTAGTCATGCCAAGCTCAATGGGAGTAATTTGTGGAGTGCGGATTTGAGTTTGAGCGATTTGAGCCGTGCTAAGATTATTCGGGCAAATTTGAGTAATACTCAGTTAATTCGCGCTAATCTGCAAAGGGCTGATTTAATTCGGAGCAATCTTCAGGGTGCGGATTTGCGAGGTGCGGATTTGAGTTTTGCTGATTTGAGTTTGGTTAATTTCTATCGCGCTAATTTGAGCAGTGCGAATTTGAGTCGTGCTAACCTGAGTATTGCGGAACTTAGTCGGGCAAATCTCAGAGGGGCAAAACTTAGTCATGCTGATTTGAGAGGGGCAACTGTGGAAAATACTAAGTTTGCTAGCAATCAGGGAATTTCGAGAGAAATTAAACTAGTATTAATTAGACATGGGGCAAGTTTTGAAGAGCAAAATGGCGATACATTGAGTCAGGATAGTAGTCTGACCAAAGAAAGAAGTTCTGTTCGAGAGGTTAGAAGAATTGAAGCGAAAGTTAGGTAGATTTATTTTTAAATTTCATTAGTTTAGGTAATAGGGTTTATGTCGGGTAAGAATGATCGGTTTAAAAAAAATATTTGGCTCAATTGGCTGTTATTGTTATTGCTGTTAGTCGGTAATTCATTGGCACTGACAGCTTGTGTTAAGCTCCATAAAAAGGATAATCCTAAACAAGAAAATGTAAAAGAAAAGGGAGAAAAGGGAGAAAAGGGAGAAAAGGGAGAAAAGGGAGAAAAGGGAGAAAAGGGAGAAAAATCGAAAAATCAGGTGAAGCCTCAGCCTACTAGTCCCGAGGAAAAGTATCAAGAGGAAGGAGAGGATCGAATAGATGATGACGATCCAGAATAATTTAGGGAATAGTTGACGTACTCCCCTCTTTTAAAAAGAGGAGATTCTCAAAAATAGGACTCGATACAGAGAGGTACGGGAAACCGCACTAAAAAGTAGTAGTTTACCAAACGTAATAAATGAGCGAAGGCTGAAAGTGCCTTAACTTCGTTAAATTTATTGAAATTAATTATCAATACTGGACGAGATTGCGTTGTTTCAGCTTTTATGCTAGGATAATCAAAAGGAGGGCTAATGACTATTTGCTTCTCTATTGCGCTTCACTTTAAGATTTTCTCTTATATCTGGATGAATAGCTATCCACCAAACAGTGGACA
>DOIX01000214.1:4450-9717 GCA_003511885.1 Cyanobacteria bacterium UBA11153 | reverse complement strand
CCTTGTGGGATTTGTTAGAGAGCGTGGATCTTCAGCGATGAGGATCAGAATCCCCCGCCTTCAGGCGCGGGGTTCTTCAATAAATTTTTGGGTGGGAAACCGCTCAAAATCAGGAACAATAGGGATTTATGTCTACAAATTTGATTACGGCTGAAATAGTTAACCCGACTGAATTCCCCTTGGAGAGAATTCGCATCCAAGTGGCTGCTTTTCTGAAAATACCATTCCGCCAAATTGAGCGGGTTGAATGCTGGCATCACCAAATCTGGGTCAAATTCGTCGAAGGGCGTGGCAAGTTTATCAGTTATCGCCATTTGCCAATTTGGGTGGAACAAGGAATTATCGCGATTAACAATTGTCGCGATCGCGCTAGTCTGGATGAATTAGGCGAAATTCTTCGTACTGAAAGGGAATGGTACGATGGACACCAAGAGTCAGAAGCCCTGGAAAAGTGGCGAGAAGCTTGGGTAAAAAAATCCGCTCTGTTGCGGGAAGAAGAAGAAAGGATGAAGCCAATTCGCGATCGCATTGAAGCTGCCAGAAAATGGCAAGAAGCGTGGGGGTATGTTTTGGGCTGTTGTAGCGAGTCGATATCTTTAGAAGAGCTAGCTTCAGAAATCAAACGGCAAGCCGCGACGTTTGCTGATTTGCCAGAAGCAGTCGCCGCAGTAGAAGCGATGTGGCAACAGCGCTGGCAGGAATTGAATCAAGCTAGTGCTTAATTGAGGAAATAGTACAGCAGATGCCCTGGTGATATCATGTCCTGGCGATCGCAATTATACGCGCTCCTGTATAATGATTAGTTTGAGGCATTTTTATTTATCGTAATCGACCGGACATGATATGAGGAGAGTTTTGAGTTAAGGATTTACGCAAAACCTCCAGCATTTACGCAAAACCTCCAGCGAGCAAGATGCTAGCACTACATGAGGCTGGATGAAAAAGTCTTTTTGTGAGGGTAGGGTGTGGTTTTTTTTGCCCCTACTCCCATTTTCCATCTGGTCGTTATGGGAGTAAAATGGAAAGTTTGTAATTAGAGTGACTCCTGTGAGCATAGAAGTGCGCTATGCCCGTTCCTTTTTAAAAGATCTCAAAAGTTTAGAGTCTGCTGCTTACCAGCAGGTGTATCAGGTTGTCTTTGAGGAGTTTGTACAACTGAAACGGATTCAAGACTTACCGGATATCCACCCAATTGGCTCAGATGCCATATTTTATCGATTTACCATTGACAACTATATCGTCGCGATCGAGGTGATGGGTAATATTGTCAAATTTTGGCGAGTCTTGCCGAAACCTTATATTTGAGAGTGGTAGGGCGAATGTCCTGGTGGGGAGTAACAGAGCGGATGCCCTGGTAGGGATAATTTTAACTCATACCTCAAAACTCAAAAGTCTTGCACTCCCAATAAAAAACTGACAAGGGACAAATGAAAGACATAAACTTGTGATTGGTTAAAACACAAGGAAAAATAGCTGCTTATGGACGCTTCTGCACTCTGGCAACGCTACCAAGACTGGCTTTATTACCACGAAGGATTGGATTTTTACTTGGATGTCAGCCGGATGGGGTTTGATGATGCCTTTGCCCTGGCGATGGCAGCTAAGTTTGAGAAGGCATTTCAGGATATGAATGCTTTGGAAGGAGGTGCGATCGCAAATCCTGATGAAAATCGGATGGTGGGGCATTACTGGCTGCGAGATCCCGATTTAGCACCAACGCCGGAACTTAAAGGAGATATCGTCGATACTTTAGTACAGATTGAGACTTTTACTGCCAAAGTCCACAGTGGGGAAATTCATCCTCCGGCATCGGCTAAATTTACTGATGTTTTGTCTATCGGGATTGGCGGCTCGGCTTTAGGACCTCAATTTGTGGCGGAAGCAATTTCTCCCATATTTCCACCGCTGGCAATTCATTTTATTGATAATACAGATCCTACTGGTATCGATCGCATTCTTGCTAAGTTAAAAAGCAGGCTTTCTACCACTTTAGTCTTAGTTATCTCTAAGTCTGGGGGAACTCCGGAAACTCGCAATGGCATGATTGAGGTGCAAAAGGCTTACGAGTGTCAACATTTAGATTTTGCTCCCCATTTTGTGGCAATTACTGGTAAAGATAGCAATCTGGATAAACGGGCAAAATCTGAAGGCTGGTTAGGCACTTTTCCCATGTATGATTGGGTGGGAGGAAGGACTTCTGAATTATCAGCAGTGGGACTGCTGCCAGCAGCATTGCAAGGGATTGATATCCGTCAGATGCTTGCAGGTGCTAAAGCAATGGATGGGGCGACTCGGATTGCTGATATTAAAAAGAATCCGGCGGCTTTACTCTGCTTATCCTGGTATTTTGCTGGGAATGGGAAGGGTGAGAAAGATATGGTGATCTTGCCTTACAAAGATAGTTTATTACTCTTTTCTCGTTACCTGCAACAGTTGGTAATGGAATCTTTGGGTAAAGAGAAAGATTTGGAGGGGAATACTGTGTATCAAGGTGTGGCGGTTTATGGGAATAAAGGTTCTACGGATCAACATGCTTACGTGCAGCAATTGCGGGAAGGGATTCCTAATTTCTTCGCTACTTTTATTGAAGTATTAGAAGATAGAGAAGGGACTTCTACTGAAGTGGAAACAGGGGTAACTTCTGGCGATTATCTATCAGGTTTGTTGCAAGGAAGTCGCCAAGCATTGTATGAAAATCAGCGCGATTCGATTACAGTAACAATTCGCCAAGTAAATCCTTACACAGTGGGGGCATTAATTGCTCTTTATGAGCGTGCCGTAGGATTTTATGCTTCTTTGGTGAATATTAATGCCTATCATCAACCAGGCGTAGAAGCCGGGAAAAAGGCAGCCGCAGCGATTTTGGACTTACAGACGCGATCGCTATTAGTATTAAGGGAAGCTGGAAAACCCATGTCAGTATCGGAATTAGCCGAAAAACTTGGTGCATCTCATCAAGTGGAAGCAATTTACAAGATTATGCGTCATCTTCACGCTAATCAACGAGGTGTTGTTTTAGAAGGAAATCTCGCACAACCTAGTAGTTTGATGGTTTCTATTAATGGCTAATTGTTAATCGCAGTAAGGTGTGTTATGGCACATTATCGGCTCAAATTTGACAATTATTCAACCAATGTGCCGTAACGCACCAGCTAAACTAGTGGATGGTGCGTTAGCTTTCAGCATAACGCACCCTACGAATTGAGACTAATTGCTAACGGCTAATTGATAATGGCAGTAGGGTGTGTTACGGCGCATTATCTCGATATTTTTTCCCCTACCCCAGTCCCTATCGATGACAACGTTCAAGTATAATCTCTGCCAAACGACGACTATCGTGTCGTAAAATAGTCTTTCCTTTCATAAAATTACCGCTAATTACCTCTTTCTTTACCAATTTTTGACACTCCTCAATATCAGCTTCAACAGGAAACTTATTTTCTGTTGCATAAATATGACCTAACATATCTTGAATAGGATTGGTATTCACTATCGCATAATCAACTAATTTCCCATCACAATAATATTCTTCAAGTTTTCTAATAAAATCTGATGCCTTATAGCCAGTAGTTTCTGCGGGATCAGTTACCAAATTTACCACATAAGTTTTAGGTGCATTAGTTTCAGCTAATACTTCTGGTAAACCTTCCACTAAAAAATTAGGCAAAATGCTAGTGAATAAACTACCAGGGCCAATTACAATATGATCCGCATCCATAATTGCTTGCAATACAGGTTTATAAACCTGTGCGCGGCGCGAAAGATATATGTACTCAATCCTTTGTTCAAAATTAGTCCGAAGATCGATCCTAGTTTCGCTAACTAAATCGGTACCATCATTTAGTTTAGCAATTAAATCCACATCATTTAAAGTAACCGGAAGTACGCGCCCCTGTATATCTAATAAATTGGATACCGACTCAATGCCAAAAGGAGTACCGCCTTCCCAATCGTAAGCTGCCGCTAAGAGTAAGTTACCTAAACTATGCCCTTTTAACCCTTCCCCTTTACGAAAGCGATAATGGAGAAAATCACGCCATTTCTTACTAGACTCATTATCCGGCAACAATTCCGAAATACATTTCAATACATCTCCTGGCGGTAAAATACCATGTTCGTCTCGCAGTCTACCACTACTTCCTCCACTATCCATCATTGAGACAACAGCAGTTACATCTGCTAAATTTTTTAACTCACTAAGCACGGTACTAACACCGGAGCCACCACCAATTGTTACTATTTTAGGTTTATTTGTTTGTGTCATTATTTATAAAGAATAGGGAATGGAGAGTAGGGAGAAGGGAATAGCTTGATGATTAGCCATTAGCCATTAACCATTCCCTACTCCCGATTTAAAGCTGATATCATTGCTTCTCGACTAACTATCTGATATGCTTCCTTAAAATACGCCATAGTACGAGAATCAACTGCCGATAAAGGAATCGTACCTAAGACATCTAATATGGTGGAATTATCTGGTGGTGGGGTAATGACTACGAGAGAAGAATCTAGAGGCTCATTATATTGCCAAAATTCTTCAATTTTCAGAGGGGTAACAGGGGATGAGGTATCTGATGGATAAGGAGATTCGGACTGAATATCTTGTGTTTGTAGGGTTGTTTTTTCTGGGATATTTGTACTCCGCAGCCTGCGCAAGTCGTTGAGAATTTCTCCTTTGGTACGTCCCCGTAATTGGAATAATACAAAAGGATCTTCACTAAATCTATCTCCTAATTGATAATAGACTGCGCCAATATGTTTGCAGGGATTTTTGGGATCGGGACAACTGCACCGAGAATGGATATCTGAGAGGGTAAATGGAAATAAACTTAATCCATTACTGGTAAAAACTTTTTCAATATTATCGGGCATTTCTCCTGCTAGTAGATAAGCTGAATAAATTGCTTCCTGTGCCATGGTTTCGACTACATAATTCCAGTCTTCTTCGGAAAATGGATCGATAGATAGTGATACTTGATAAGGTTCGGGTGCGGTGCCTTGTACTTGAGCTAATACTTGAGAACCTTGAAATTCAATGTTTAATACATTGCCCTCTCTTGCGTAGTTTCTGGCTCTTTCTAGACGCTTTTTGAATCGATAGGAATTAAGTAAATCGTTCCATCTTTGTACCCACCATTCTGGATTTTCTATTTCATAATTGCTCATGGTTGTTTATTTTTGGTTCTTGGTTGTTATTTGTTTAGAGGAGGAAATTTAAAGCGAATATCTTTTTTATTTTCTCCATGTATTGAGAAGGTTTTAACCAC
>DOIX01000214.1:0-4127 GCA_003511885.1 Cyanobacteria bacterium UBA11153 | reverse complement strand
CAATAACTAGTCATCATCGATAATGGCATTGCGATCGAGTAATAATAGCGATCGCAATTGATCCGTGTCCATCTCTGTAACCCAGTTTTCTCCGGCTTCTACGGTTTGTTCCGCTAATTGTTTTTTGCTTTCTATTAGATCGTTGATTTTTTCTTCTAGTGTACCATTACAGACAAATTTATGCACTTGAACGTTGCGAGTTTGTCCGATTCTAAAAGCGCGATCCGTTGCTTGATTTTCTACAGCGGGATTCCACCATCTATCAATATGAAATACATGGTTTGCTCTGGTTAAGTTTAATCCGGTACCACCTGCCTTTAATGATAAGATCAAAATTGGGGGACTTTCTGGATCGTTTTGAAAGCGATCTACTATTTCTTCTCTTTGCTGTTTCTTTGTCGAGCCATATAGGAATAATATCTCACCACCTAACTCTTTTTCTAGATATCCTTGTAACAGTTTACCCCATTCGGCGAATTGGGTAAAGATTAAGGCCCTATCTCCTTCGGCGATTGCTTCTTCGAGCATTTCTTGTAATCTTAGCAGTTTTCCAGAGCGTTTGGCTTCTCCTATTTGTTTTTCTTTTAAGTATTGGGCGGGGTGATTGCAAACTTGTTTTAATCGCAAGAGTAGGGTTAAAATCAAACCTTTTCGTTTAATTCCATCGGCGGATTCAATCTCAACCATTGATTCATCAACTAATTTTTGATAAAGTGATGCTTGTTCGGCTGAAAGTCCGCAGAATACGGTCATTTCTTGTTTGTCTGGTAAGTCTTGGATGATGGTTTTGTCGGTTTTCATCCGACGGAGGATGAAGGGTTGGACTAGGGATCGTAAAGTTTTTAAGGAGTCGGTGTCGCCAAATTTTTCAATGGGCATGGCGAAGCGACGCTGGAAGAAAGATTTATCTCCTAAGTATCCGGGATTGAGGAAATCTAAAATTGACCATAATTCTGTCAATCGATTTTCTACTGGTGTACCTGTTAAGGCAATATGAAATTGACTTTTTAGCTGTCTGACTGCTTTTGATTGTTTGGCGGCTGAATTTTTGATATTCTGCGCTTCATCTAGGATAATTCCTTGCCAGGAAATATCTTCTAATGTGGCGGCATCGCGATGGACTAAGGGATAACTGGTGATGACTAATTCTTTGTCTTTGATTACCCTAGTAAATGCTTTACCTTTGAGTCGTTTATCGCCGTGATGAATCAGAATTTTTAGGGTTGGAGCAAATTTATGCACTTCTCTTTCCCAATTTCCTAGTACTGATGTTGGGCACACTAATAGTGTTGGCGATTCTAGGGCTTCTTGTTGTTTGAGATGGAGGAGAAAAACAATGGTTTGAACGGTTTTTCCCAATCCCATATCGTCAGCTAAACAAGCACCCAATCCCCATCTTTCGAGAAATGCTAACCAACTCACACCACGTACTTGGTAAGGGCGTAATTCTCCGCGAAAACTGGTAGGTATTTCAATGGGAACAATTGACTGATTTCCTGTTAAATTAGTAATTAATTCTTGTAGCGCACCAGATGCTTCAAATTTAACTACGGGAAGTTTGCCAAGGGTAGTGGTATCGCCTGTACTTAAACGTAGGGCATCTTCCACCGATAGATTCATGAGATCTTGAGATGTGGTAAAAATAGCTTGGGCGGCTCTGACATCTGAAGGTTGCAGAGCTATCCATTCCCCATTAACTTCTACTAATGGGGATTTCAGTGCCATGAGTCTATCGAATTCTTGTTTAGAGATACTGCGATCGCCAATTGCTAGTTCCCATTTAAAATTAAGTAGGCTCTTTAAGCCCAATCGCTCTTTTTGATTGGGTTTCGCTAATTCGGCGCTGAGGCTAATACCCAAACGTGCTTCTCCTGCACCTGGAGTTAAGCCTGGTGGTAAGATAACTCCCAATCCACTATCGGAGAGTCGCCAAGCACTACTGCGAATAAATTCATATACTTCGATGGGTGTGAGGGTGCAAAACTGCGGACGGCGATCGTGTAAGCTGGGTTCAATAGGTGGATAGAGACGGGATGCTAAACCTAAGCCTTTTAAGAAGGTTTCTTGAGGTAATTCAATAATTCGTCCTTGGTATTCTAATCTTTCTAATGATTGATGCCAAATGGTTTTGGCATCGACTAGAAATTCTGGGTTATCAACTGCTTGTAATGAATATTTTAATTGCCAATTACTTTCCCCTGAGATTGGTGGTTGCAAGACAAAACAGGTACGGAAAATATTTTCGCCTAATTTTGGAAATTTGGAGGCAATTAAGTATTGTTGGATGGGTGTTGTCCAAGTAGAAAGTGCTGTTTCCAGACGCGCGATCGCAGTTTTTTCTTCAGTGAGGATATTACTGGCTCCTCTCAGGCTTTTCAGCCATTCTGATATGGGGACTTCTGTCACTGGTAAAGATAGTTCTTTCAGGCAACACCGGATCTGAATATCTATAATTTTTTTCAAAAAACTGAGAATTAATTCTTGAGGTGAATTTGGCAAAAAATTAGCACCACTAACTAATTCTACATTGCTAGAAGTTTTCCCATTCTTCATTTCCAAATAAGCACGACAAGCTGATGGCATAATTTGAGTGAATTTGGCAAAACGCGCTCTATCTGTAGCACTATCGATGAGGGGTTCCCAACAAGCTATAACTTTATCATCAGCTTGACTTTCGAGTCCGGGTAAAAATTTATTCCGCGTTAATAAATCCAAACTCCACCTATAAATTTGCGACCAAAAACGCAATTCACATCCCACATAAGTGTCTGAAGCATTAAAGGATCCTAATGGTAAAGATTGGAGGAGTTTGATTGCTTCTAAAGGAGTAAGACATATTCCTGTAACTTCCCATAATTCTAGAGTTAGAGAATCTATTTCTGCTCCTGAAACTTTGGTGGATAATAGGGGAGAAGAAAGGGTTTCATTATTTGCTTTTTGAGTAGGTAGGGCAATAATTTGTTTCCGCCATTGGTGTGCCGAGAGATTTGCCTTACGATTGCCAGATTTTCCCGAACTAGAGGCAGGAGAAAAACTACCAATTGTCAGATTGTGCGATCGCGAGAAATTAGTCAATTCAGTCTCTGTCATTGCCAAGGGATGAGGTAAAACACGATTTTGTCTTCCCTGCCCTACAGCTCCCATACTCCGCCACATTTCACCCCAAATAAATAAATATTGTTCATACTCATTAGTTATCCAAGTTCCATGTAAAATTGCCATTTTATTGTTTCTTATTCGTTATTTGTTGTTGGTAAGGTTGTTACTCCCTCAATTCCTGTTACTAAACAGGGTTGTTTGATTTTTAATTAAAAAATTGGGAGCAGGAGACTTTTTGGCATGTGAACAGGAAGGAAAGAGGGCTTTTCGTAATAATTATTCCCTAAGTTTATTTTAGGAGAATTGATTAACTAAGATCTCTCCCAATCTGGTTTATAGCTATATCAAATTTCGAGAATGAAATAGCACTGCCTTACTAAGATTGACTATTAACTATTGACTATTGCGATAGTTGCTGGTTATTTTACGCCATCTTGTCCCACTCTCCATACCTCAGCCAGAGAAGTTTGGCAGGATAGCCAGGAATGGAGCGGTGGCGATAGAGCCTAAATCTGCGCCCAGAGAGACACCGATCCAGATTTCCCTTTGCCCACATCAGGATCTGCTCCTCCATTCCCCATCATCCAACAAACAACCAACAATCGCAAAGCAAAAACCAACAACCAAATGCCATAAGTGCTAGGATTGCCACAGAGAAAAAAACAGGATAAAACAAGAAGGACAACGTACCAAATGGTAGAGTTAAACAAGTCAATATCTTTTGACGGACGGGATATTCGGCTTCAAGTGGGATTGCTGGCACCACAAGCCGGAGGATCGGTTCTGATTCAGTCAGGGGATACGGCTGTGTTGGTTACCGCAACTAGGTCAGCGAGTCGAGAAGGCATTGATTTTCTTCCCTTGTTGGTGGATTACGAGGAAAGACTATACGCAGCAGGTCGAATTCCCGGTGGGTTTCTGCGGCGAGAAGGTCGTCCTCCAGAAAAAGTGACATTAATTAGCCGACTGATTGACCGACCTTTACGTCCATTATTTCCGAGTTGGCTGCGAGATGATATCCAAATCGT
>DOIX01000211.1 GCA_003511885.1 Cyanobacteria bacterium UBA11153 | reverse complement strand
CGAATACCCATAACCAGCCGCTCTCCATTCACGCTTGGATCGATTTGATGTCTAGCACTATTCTAGACAGTAGTCAATTTTTGAGGCGATTTGCTTGAGAAAAGTTAATATATAGCAACCGCCCTGGCGGTTAAGGCATTCTAAATCCCTTCCACCCTTTATTTGGCAGCTTTTTTTCCTAGTCCCTCGCTATACTTGACTGGGCTGGGATAAATTACCAGATTTTGGGGCAATGGCTACTCTACAAGAGAGGTTCAACCACTTAGCATTATGGAGTATTGACTTCAACTTTAAGGCAATGTGCTTCAACTAATGAGATAGGAACTAGTTGAGGATTGTGGTTCTTCAGGACATACTATGCTAAATTATTAGCATTAAATTAGCTAAAGCCTTGTCCAGCAACGATTATGGCTAGCATTCTCTGCGGATTTTATGGCTCTCTTGACTGAAATATAGGTATGATGGCTTTTGAGCTATTCAAACTGATAGTTTAGCATAGTATGTACGGAAGAACCCGAAACGTCAGCCTCCATCAATTAATTTTCGAGTTTTTCCTTTTTGCAAAAGTGGAAACTACTGTATCAATCCAGCTTAACCACAATTGCTTCACAATTAACAGATGGTAACACCTTCTGCTCCTTAGCAGCATCTGCACAGATGCTACTATTGGGTTTAAACAATAACTTCAATTCCCCAGCATTTTCCGGGATTTCAAAAGCAATTTCGCCCTGACGTTTTTCGCCGGGATTAATTTCTCCTGTGGGGCTTTCGACATCTGCTAAGGAGCCTGCTAATAAAGCCACATCATAAGTTTTATGTTGACTATCCATTAGAGCGAAAGAAATAACGGAAAACTTTTTTGGCTCTTTGCCTTGATTGGCAATTGTCATCTTGACTAAAATCCATTTATTGCCTTGATTTGGTTTAATTACACCTTTGCCGGGATGGAATCGCCTGGCATTTACGGTAAATTTTAGGTTGATGTTATCATCAGCAATTGCAATAACATCACCAAGTTTATAATTAATTTCCGGTAAAGCTGAAGTTGTAGGAGTTACTGTAGTTTTTTGAGATAAGTTATTCTGATTGCTGGATTGTTTTTCATGATTCGATTGAGTAAGATCTCGATGGGAACATCCGCTCGTTAGGAAAATTGCGATCGTTATTGCCAGGAAAGCCTTAATTTTTGTCAATTTTATATACATATAAAAAAGCAATTAATCACCCAAATATAGCAAGGGACTAGGGGCTAGAGGCTAGGGGCTAGGGAAGAAAGCTGAAAAATCAAGGGTTTGGGGAATTTAGAATGTCTTAACTGCCCTGGCGGTTGCTATAACCAACAACAAACAAAACAACAACAAATAACCAATAACAAACAACCAATAACCAATCACGAACCCAACATCTGCAACTTATATAAAGCCGCATACAATCCATCAATAATTAAAAGTTCCTCATGGGAACCAGATTCTACCAACTCCCCTCGTTTCAGGACAAAAATACGATCCACATTCCGAATAGTTGAGAGGCGGTGAGCGATAATAATAGCAGTACGTCGGATTAATAAACGATCTAATGCTTCTTGAATTAAAGCTTCCGTCCCCACATCCAAACTAGCTGTAGCTTCATCCAATACCAAAATTTTTGGATCGCGAATTGCAGCACGAGCGAATGCTAATAATTGCTTTTGTCCTCCAGAAAGATTAGTTCCCCTCTCCCGCAATTGGGTATCATATCCTTGAGGTAAACCTTCGATAAAACTAGCAACATTTGTCGCTATCGCAGCAGATTTTACCTCCTCAATGCGATAGTCTTCTCCCAATGTAATATTACTCTTCACATCGCCAGCAAAGAGAAACCCATCTTGAAGAATAACACCCATATAACGTCTAAGTTCGGCTTGTGGTAGATGGCGAATATCAATTCCATCTACTAAAATTCTTCCTTTTGTAGGTTCATATAAGCGACACAAAAGGCGAATAATTGAGCTTTTCCCAGCACCAGTAGGACCAACTAATGCAACCTTTTCTCCTGGACGAATGGTAAAGTCTAAGTCCTTAATAACATATTCATCTGATTTATAAGCAAACCAAACATGTTCAAAGCGAATTTCTCCACCATGGGATTCTCCAGAAGAGGAAAGACTAAAATGGTGACTTTTGACTTCTTCCCATTCCCTATTCACCTCTTCTGGATCGCGAATTTCAATAGGTTCATTCATAATATCGCTAATCCGTTCAATTGCCGTAAATCCACCTTGGAGCATGGTGAATTTTTCGGCAAAGCGGCGCAGGGGATCGAATAAACGTTGGGCGTAGAGAATAAAAGCGGATAAGACACCAAAGCTGAGAGTGTTTCCCAGGACAAATATACCACCTAACCACAAGACAGCCGCGATCGCAACTAAGCTAATCCATTCCAAGGTAGCCGAAACTGCTGAATCGTGAAAGATAGTTTTATCCACTTCAGTAATATAGCGCTTATTCACCGCCCCAAACATTTCGGTATTAAATTGTTCCCGACGGAATAGCTGCACAATATTAATCCCCATAATATTTTCTTGCAGCATTGAGTTGAGGCTAGAAAGTTCTTCCCTCGCCTTGTAGTTAGCTTTACGATATTCCCGTTGGAAGTAAATAATCAAACCAGTTACGGGAAATAGCATAAAAATTAAGAGTAATGCTAGCTGCCATTGTACCCAAAACATGGTAATTGCGATCGCAATCATGGAAAGCATGTCACCGATAATGCCAATTGCGCCTGTAGAGAATACCTCACCCAATGCTTCCACATCGCTAGTCATGCGGGTAATCAGCTTCCCCACAGGCGTTTTATCAAAAAAGCGCACTGCTAGAGAAGTAACATGGTGAAACAAGTCTTCCCGAATATCAGCAGTAATTTGTTGCCCCAGCTTCACCACTAAAAATCCCTGTACCGCCACAAATACTAGTCTAACTAAGACAGTTAGTAGCAACAAACCAATGAGAATATTAATCCCTTCTTGTAAGGGGCGATTTTGCAGAAAAAACCAAGTTTGCTCTTCAGAGCGAATTAAGGATATGGATTGTCCGATAATTAAGGGTTGTACCGCACTCGCTACAGATAGAGGTACGAGTAACGCCATCGACGCAAATAACAAACGCCCGGTGCGACGGGCATAAGGTAGTAGTTTCAGGAATAGTCGCCAGTCATTTTCACGATGTTTTTCCTGGTGATTTGCTTTGCTTGGGGGTGATACAGTTGTCATGCCAAACCCTGGTGTGGTAGTTTCTGCCTGTTTTAATTTTAACTTTCGTATCAGAAACCGGGTTTATTGAAAAAACCCGGTTTCTTAACCGTTTGATATATTTGACTCCCTTGGCTATAGAGGATCTAATAGATCGATCCTATGAATTCTTCTCCTTAAGTGCTAACTGATATATTTTAGCCCCTATCCCTCTATGGCGCAAATCGAAGTGCATAATATCACCAAACATTCCTCCCCAGTAAAGATCCATACCACGAATTAGATCCTCACTGAGATTAGTAATGCCACCTTTTTTAATTACTTCCAGATCTTTTTTACTATTTCTTCTCCAAATTTTGCCACAATTGATGAGATCTTCATTAATTTGTTGCCGCGCTGCTTCGGTTGTTTTCCCTTGCCATCTCGAAGATGTTGATTTGTTCAGTAATTCTTGTAGTTGGGCATCATTCTCTGGGTTAAGGAGGCTAAAATAAGACTCAACCATTTTGTCCAACTTCATCACATTTTCAATCGTGGCTGTTAATTTATTATCGTAATTTTCTCCTTTGTATACCTGAAAATCTCGCTTGAATTGTAATTGTTCTCCTCCCAAGAGTTCTTGCATGTAACCATAGTAGATATTCGACCATTTTTCTTCACCACCTTTGGCCTTATTATCGTTTTGATTGGGCATAGCAATCCAAGGATTTTCTGTAACATCTAGATCGATTGCCAAGCCAAAGACGTGCATATCTGATGTTTCTTTCTCTTCAGAGACTTTTTCCGAAGGACGACCTCCAGCAAATGATGTTCTGGTTAATCCTAATTTATCACCAGCTTCTTTAGGGCTACTAGCTCCTGTTTTACTGACTAAATTAGCCTCAACATTTTTCAGATGAGCCGCCAAAATTCTATGAATTGCACCATTAATACCTCTGCCTAAAAAAGTAATATCTGTGAAGTTATTAAACCAACTGTCAGGTGTTTCTCCTACTTTTTCTAGCTCGGCTTTAGCAGCTTCGAGAATTCTGGCTGTTGTATTGCTTTTGCCAGCTTCAAATGTTTTTAGTGCTTTCAGATCTTCTGGTTTAATAGCTTTCGCACTATTAGTATGTTGAGAGGAATCTATTTGATTACTCCCTTTCTCATCAGTATTTTGGTTGGATTCCTCTGCTTTTTCTGCACTCTTAACATCACTCAAGTTAGATGATTTTGTCCAACCCCAAACTTTCTGTTCACCTTTGGCATCCTCTGGCAATACCTCTTTGAGTAGCACGTACTCTACTTCACCTTTTTTTGCCGTTTCCAGTATCTCTACTTGAGAACCTTTAGGTATTACTTTGCCAGTGGATTGACAATCGGGTGGTGCTGTACGAATTAAGGCTTGGGCATCACTGACTATTTTAATTGTTTGGCTGCTAAAGGCTTTTTTCAGAAACTTAAAAGCATCAAAAAGACTCCAAGGTTGAATAGTGCCAAATTCTAATTTAGCTTGGATGGGTGCTGCTGTTTGCTCTGGCGATAATACGGGAATATTGCCAGCATTGTAGCCAAATTCTTCTTCCTGTGCCAGTTTACTTTGAATATCTGGCATCTCCTGTTTTGGGGCGGGTTTCTGCTTCCGGGGTGCAAAAGGGCGCGTCTGCAAGATATCTGCTGTAGTGGGCAATCTTGATTCTCTTGCCCGTTTACCGTTACCGAAGGGGCGCGTCTGCAAGATATCTGGGTTTGGGGTAGAAGTGGAATCCCAGGAAGGTTTTTTGCGAATGCTTTCTCGCTTACCCATGGCTAGTCTCTGCCAAATCTAGTATGGCTTTAATTTAGCATTTATTTTTAGCGATGGCGAAGTTTGACAACCTGATTAGCTTGAGCGATATTGTCTAAGCAACTTTTTCTACCTTTTCTAGTTAAAGAAGGATGTCCAAGCCTCTTGTTCATTAATAGATTGAATCGAGATAATTTTGTCCCATGAATTAGCAGTACGGACATGTAATTTAATTTGTAGCCAAGGTTGGAAGTTTCAATAAAAGTCGATTTCTTGTTTATGGGAGACTCACCGGGCAAAAGGATGAGATAATAAATCAGTCCGATAAATGTTAAAAACTTTACTATATGTTCTTTCTTGTGAATTGGTAGACTGCGTATCTATCCAAATAGCAGCGGGCACTCAATCACCCCAAGTCGTTCGGGGGGAAAAGGTCGATTGCTCTATCAGCTTCTGCACTTGGATACTCGGTTTTGAGTTGCTCCAGCACAAAGAAGAGACGATTTTGCCAAGTAACAGATTCGTAAGTGCAGTCAGAAGCAAACTTATAAAATAAGCTGAATGCCTCATCAATCTCACTGCCCAAAAATTGTCGGACAAAGCTAGGTTTCCCTGTAATAACTAGATAGTCAAGTTTTGTGCAAAGAATAACCCAGTCAGGTTTTCCAGCAAAAATCGCGAACCAAAAGCCGCCACATTTTCGATTGAATTCCTCAACTGCTGAAGCAGTTGAAGGGATAATGAATGCAGCGGGGAAATCATTAAGTTTCTCCAAGGGAACTGCTATGATTTCTCGATATCCATATTCTAAGACACAATCCAACAGTTTATCTCTGTCATCTCCACTGAAGTGGTCACCACTTTCTACAGGAACAGCAACCCAACCGCTCTGCTTGATCAGTAACAAGTTGTCTTCACGGGAAATATCTACAACCTTAGAGAGCTTTTTCTGAATCTCGTTGACACTTTCAGAGTTAACAACAGGATGAAAAAAAATCCACTCATCATTGCTCATATCTTACTCAACTTTCTACCTATATCTGATCTTGATATGTCTTCTTACACCAGGTCGATCTATCTGTATAGTTGGGACATGCTCTCTACTCTTGGAACGAATAACAGTTGTCGATCTGTCAGGTAGTTCTGCTGTCCTAGTTCCACCACCTCTATCCTTGACGGTTGCTCCAAGCTTTCCAGTCAGCTCATCGAAGTCTCTATTAGCCTCTTCTTCACCACCACTCTTACTATAGATTTTTGATTTTGAACTATCGTTTTCTAGAGTAGCTCCTTCCAGAAGCTCTTCAATTGCATCGTCTACTCTCTCTTTAGATTCACCTTCATCAGACTGACTTTCAGAGGAGAAAATAGTGTCTCGAAGATAATCTTCAATAGTTTGACGAAATTTTTCAAGGATGCCACGAGCAATACCAGTGCCTTGACTGAGCTTATCGATAATCTTATCAGTCACATCACTAGCGGTATCCGTAACCCAGTCAACGGCAATAGTACCAAGTTCAGTAAGATTGCCCGTGATATCTTTCCAGTTAATAATCAATCCTGTCGCACCGACAATAATTAGAATTGTCCCAATTGCTAGGGGAATTGATATTACTCCGCCATCAAGCAAAGCATATAAATTATCCTGACTTGGCAGCGCATTTGGCTCTTTTTTACTTACCTCCTCAGTCAGTTTCTGGTTAAGCTGAGTCTGTCGCTGCACCGCACCACCATTCTGCTGCACCACATGTGTCAATTCATGTGCCAACAACTCCTGTCCCCCTTTACTCCCAGGATCGTATTGCCCTTGCCGAAAGAATATATCCTGCCCCGTAGTAAAAGCACGAGCCTGAATCGATTGATTAAGCTGATCCTGACGGTGTTACGCTGCACAACGCTGGACAAACAGGTCATGCGCGATCGCAATTCCTTCGCTACGAAAAGCAAGGGAAAAGGAGCCGTCCCTCAAAGCTCGGATCATAATGTTCCGAGCGCCGCCCCAGTCTCGATCGTGTTCGTGACCACAACTGGGGCATTTGAATATTTTAGAGCCGCCTAGTTTATTGTGCTTGTACCCACACTTAGTACAAGTCTTTGATGTATAGGATTCGTTTACGTCAATTACTACAACCCCACGCTTTTTAGCTACTTGTTTAAGATGGCCCTCAAAGCGGTAATGACCCCATGTCAGGATTTGTCTAGCTGTTTTGGTGCAAAGTTTCCGCTTACTTTTAACCACCATTTGAGAAGTTTCAAAAGTTGGCAACAAGATGACCTTGTAGTTATTAGCGAGGTAATTGGCTACTTGCTTGTGGCATTCGTCAATTAAGTTGCGAATCCTGATTCTTAAGCGGTCTGCTGCTAGATACATGCGACGTTTTTGCTTTCTGCTAGCTTTCGATGCGCGTCCCATTAAGTTGTCAAGGTGAGAACACAATCTTTGAATGCGTCCAATGTCTGCCTTGCCAAACTCTTGAAAAGAATCACCATCATAACCAGTTAAAAACGTTCTTACACCTGGATCGAGAGCTATTACCTTGATTAATTTTTTTGTCTCTCCAGCTTCTTCAATTACCGGAATACAAGCAAACCATCGCTTTTTGTCCCTCACAAGCTGAGTTGCATAATCAGTTGAAGGGATTGGCTCGGAAGCATGATAACTAAGTCCTTTGACCAAAGAAGGAAACCAATTCTTGCCGTTAAAGTTGCGAGAATGAAATTTAATCGCTTGTCTCGGTTGACGACAGCTTCTAAAACTTGCTTTTCCATTATTTGACTTAGCTTGATTCCACGCATCCCAAGCATCAAAAACTGCATTTTCTTTAGGGTGAACTGGAGATTCTTTAACCCAATCAGGTAGATCAGAAGATAGTATAAAATCTCTTAATTGGTAACCGCTGGTTATCTTTTCCCCTTGACGCAATACCGATATGGCTCGATTGTAACAATATCTTGAGGCTGATAGCCAGGTCTTCCATTTTTTATGCAATTCGACTTCCGGATACACTCTAATTTTCAGTGTCTTGTTAGGGGGTAGCTTTTCTTTCCCTTTGTGTCGCGGCTTCGTTTTGAAGCTCTTTTTTGAGCTGATTTTCGATTCGTCTGATGGAGTAAAGCCTACTGGAGAAGGAGTGGAGGATGGCGACAATATCTTGAACGAGTTCTGCGTGAGGAGAGAGACTGACTTGGTTGAGAACCACGATTTGGCAGTCAAATTGCTCACAAAACCATTCGATAATGTCAAATCCAAATCTTGCAAGTCGGTCTTTGTGGGCAACCACAATAATCCTGATATCACCTCGCAAAACTCGTCCCAAAAGGGTGATGAGTCCTTTCCTCCTAAGATTAAGTCCTCCTCCCACTTCTTTAACAATTTCAGCACTGGGGTAGAGCGCTGATAATCGCTCAACTTGTCGCTCCAAGTCGGCTTTTTGAGGTCGGGTAGAGACGCGAGCATAGATAACAGCGGTGCGTCTTTTCCCATGACTGGAGTCTTCTTTGATAAACTTTTCGATGTCGTACCGTCTTTGACCTGACGGCGTTTTGACGGTGTTGATTTTGCCTTCGGCCTCCCATCGTCTGAGGGTTCGGAGGCAAACTCCCAGAGTGTTAGCTGCTTCATTCGGTTTGACAAATTTAGACATAGTGCTAGTTTAGCCAGGTATGTCTCCGTTGTCCACTATTGTCCACTGAATTCGCTACTAGAGGCGTACCGATCG
>DOIX01000147.1:16059-44081 GCA_003511885.1 Cyanobacteria bacterium UBA11153 | reverse complement strand
GATTTTACAGTTTTCTTCCCTAGCCCCTAGCCCCTAGCCTCTAGTCCCTCGCTATATCTTTGCCTTCATTGGGATGCTCCCTTCAGAAACTAGGTTTTCCTTTAGACAGGGTAAGGGTTTGAGATTATTTTTTGGAGATGTCCATTTTTGACTATGAAAATGACTACCCAAGGGGAATTTATTGCTTAACATAAACAAGACTTACGCCAACCATCTATCTGTAGGGTGCGTTATGCTCAAGCTAACGCACCATCCACTATTGGTAGCGTGACTGTGTAAGTCCTAGCTATAAACTGTTGACACTTGACAATGGACAGCGGACAATGGACAGTCGGGTAATCTGAGTAACTGTCAAGTATCAACTATCCATTGCTATAATTAGCCTTTAAGCTAATTCTCAGCGATAACTCATTTAGCATCTGTTTAATGATGAAGAGATGCTAAATTATCCATAGAAGCCAAGAGGATAATCCTCAATTATTTGTGAACGATCGTAATTCTGTTTTCTTGAAGAAATTTGGACAATCTGAATATCAATTTCTGCAAATTAAATAGGATTATTATATAATAATGGAACCACTTATCGAGTTTGTGATGCCCATGAGTTATTTAGAAACAACAGCCCAATTCTACAGTGAAGTTGCCCAAACCCCAGAAGTGGGCTTGTGTTGCGTCCAAAGTAGTCCGATGCAGTTACCTGGACTAAAAATTCCTCCCCAAATGCAGGAAATGAATTATGGTTGCGGTACTACTGTCCATCCGGCTGAATTGATTAATCAGCCTAGGGTATTATATGTGGGTGTTGGTGGTGGTTTGGAAGCTTTACAGTTTGCTTATTTTTCTCGTCATCCTGGTGGTGTAATTGCTGTCGATCCTGTTAGTGAAATGCGGAAGGCGGCTAGTCGTAATTTGGATATTGCGGCGGGAGACAATCTTTGGTTCGATCGCAGTTTTGTCGATATTCGAGATGGGGATGCTTTTAATTTACCTGTGCCAGATTCATCGGTAGATGTGGTGGCACAAAATTGCTTATTTAATATCTTTGAACCAGAAGATTTAATTAAGGCATTAAAAGAAGCTTATCGGGTATTAAAGGTAGGCGGACGTTTGATTATGAGCGATCCTATTGCTACTCGTCCCATTCCTCTTCATTTGCAGGAAGATGAACGATTAAGGGCGATGTGTTTATCGGGGGCACTTACTTATGAGGAATATACTCAGCATTTAGTTAATGTTGGTTTTGGACAGATTGAAATTCGGGCACGTCGTCCTTATCGATTGTTGGATTGTCAAACATATTGTTTGGAACAATCGTTATTATTAGAGAGTTTGGATTCTGTATCTTTTAAAGTGCCAATTCCTGATGATGGGGTTTGCATTTTTACAGGTAAGACGGCAATTTATATGGGTAAAGATGGAATTTTTGATGATGGGGTTGGACATGTGCTTCAACGGGGAGTACCAGCCGCAGTTTGCGATAAAACTGCTGGAAAGCTAGCATTATCGAAACCAGAAGATATTTTAATTACTGATTCAACTTGGCACTATACAGGTGGAGGATGTTGTTAGTTAAGCTGTACTGCTAATGGCTGCGATCGGAAAATTACAGGTAGGAGGTAAGAGGTAAGAGCTTGGTGACAAGAGTCAATACGCAATTTAACTGCCCATTTGTCTAGTCATTTAGCTGTGGTTTGACAGGTTTAACTGGATGATGATAAATTAGACAGACTTTGCCATTAACAGTAACAAAGTGATACAAGACCAAATCATCATCCCACAAGTCTCCCAAAATAAGCAGTTTCCTTTAACTACTGTCGGGGCACTTGTGGTTAGCTCTAGCGAAAGAATCTTAATTGTCAAAACCACAAAATGGAAAGGCACATGGGGCGTACCTGGAGGTAAGGTAGAATGGGGAGAAACTCTCGAAGCTGCTCTAATTCGAGAGTTTCAAGAAGAAGTTGGTTTAGCACTGACTAATGTCCGTTTTGGGTTAATCCAAGAAGCTGTAATCGATTCTCAGTTTATGCGCGAAGCCCATTTTATTATGATCAATTATTATGCCTTCTCTGCCAGTGAAACGATTACACCGAATGAAGAAATTGAGGAATGGGCATGGGTTACGCCCCAACAGGGACTAAAATATCCCCTTAATACCTATACTCGGATTTTGATTGAAGATTATCGGGACAAGAAAATAGATCGTTTATATTGTAATTAAGCGGAAAAATAATGGTAAAAAAAGCCCTCGTAACTGGCTCTGCGGCAGGAATTGGCAGGGCGATTGCCCTTGACTTAGCCGAGCGGGGATTTGATGTGGCATTTCACTATAATCGGAGTGCCGCAGCCGCCCATCAAGCTTGTGAAGAAGCTGCTACGATGGGAGTAAACGCGATCGCAATCCAAGCTGATGTTACTAATTCCCATCAAGCCAAATCCTTGGTGGAAAATGCTGCTAACCAATTGGGAGGTTTATCTGTTGTCGTCAATAATGTGGGTAACTATTTGGGAAAACCTACTAGTCAAATATCTACGGAAGAATGGTTGGGCGTGATTGATTCTAATCTTAATTCCACTTTCTATGTTACTCAAGCGGCAATCCCTTATCTGAAAGCATCAGGTTGGGGGCGAATTGTTAATTTTGCTTGTGCTAGTGCCCATAATTTAATTGCCCGTAACACAAATACAGCTTATATAGTGGCAAAAACTGGCATCATCATCTATACTAAGTCTCTAGCTAAAGAACTAGTAAAGGATAAAATCACTGCTAATATAGTTTCTCCAGGTATAGCAGAAAATTCCTTTGAATACGATCCCAATTTCCCCCATCCTCTGCCTGAATTACCAGCCCAACGTCCCGCAAGTTTATCAGAAATTGCCCGCGCTGCTTGGTTTTTTATCAGTCCCGATGCTGATTATATTACTGGACAAGTATTAGAAGTTTCGGGAGGTTGGAGTTTATAGTCTTTGCTGGCAATTCTAATTGATTAGACGAGTTTTAATTAAAAACTCAAAACTTTCTTCCCCCCTGCCCTATTTCAGGATACTCAAACATGCTTACCCTCGAACATCTCTACCAAATTCACGAAGAATACAAGGATGCCCTAAACGCCAAAGTCGAAGAATTCACCATTGGCAATAAAGATTTCCACTTTAATTCTCAACCAGCAATTTTAGGAGTAGTTAATCTTTCCAGCGATTCTTGGTACAGAGAAAGTGTCTGTTTAAGTGCAGAAACAGCCATTCGTCGCGGGATAACTTTAAAAGCACAAGGGGCAGATTTGGTAGATATTGGCGCTGAATCTACCTTACCAAACGCCGAAAGAGTAGAAGATGTCAGACAAAAAAGTAAAATCTTGCCCGTCTTAGCAGCCCTCCATCAAGAAGGAGTTTTAACTTCAATTGAAACCTATTACCCTGAAGTCGCTAAAGAATGTTTGCGAGTAGGGGCAAATATCATCAACTTAACTGGTTCCCAAGATAACGAAGAAATTTATCAACTCGTATCCGAATTTGATGCGGGGGTAATTATCTGCTACGTGCAAGGAAAAAATGTCAGAGAAGTTGATGACTTTACCTTTGGCAAAGATCCCACCAACCTTATGTACGATTATTTTGCCAGAGAAATAGAAATAGCCACTAAATTAGGAGTACGCAAAATATTTGTCGATGCTGGATTAGGTTTTTATTACAAAAACCTCCAAGATAGTTCCCAGCGGATTAGCTATCAAATGAAAACCTTTTTAAATACCTTTCGTCTCAGGAAGCTAGGCTTTCCTGTCTGCCATGCCCTCCCCCATGCCTTTGAATGTTTTGGCGAAGAAGTCAGAAGTGCCGAACCTTTTTTTGCTGTCTTAGCTGCATTAGGTAAAACTGATTTATTTCGGACTCATGAAGTGCCTAAAATTAAAGCAGTTTTAGATACTCTTCAGATTTTTTAAAGCCAAACTAATTTAGATTTCATTATATATCCTTAAGTCCTCACCGGAAAATTAATCCCCATCAATCGCCGTGACATCAAATCCAGACAAGGAGGTAAAATCTGATATTCCCAAGGCTAAATCTAACTTAGAGACTTGGATAATCGCCAAAGAATTTAGATTTGAAGCTTCCCACCAACTACCCAATCATAACGGTAAATGTGCCAGACTGCACGGTCATTCTTGGCGGGGTGTCGTGTATGTGGCGGGCAATGAATTGATAAATTCTGGTGCAAAGCAAGATATGATTATGGATTATGAAGATATCAAGCAATTTATCAAACCCCTCCTGGATAATTATTTGGATCATTACCACTTAAATGAAACTACAGGTTTAGCCAATCCCACCAGCGAAGCCATCGCCAAATGGATTTATCAGCAATTAGAAGATAAAATTCCGGGATTGGTAGCTGTCAGAATTGATGAAACTTGTACCAGCCAATGTGTGTATACCAAAAATCCCGGCATTTTTTTGCTATAAAACCCAAATCAACTCCTTGACATTGGCATCTAAATTATCCAAAACTATCTCCGTACATCTGTGCTATCCTCTAGGCTAAAAAAACAAGATGATACAAAAATCTAAATGGAGTTGTTTCAATGAATAGAATTATTGCAATTATTGGCGGCGGACCTGCTGGTATGTCAAGCGCCCTGTGGTTGAAATACTTAGGTTTTTCTGTAATTATCATTGAAGAAAGACCTCAACTTGGAGGTTTGCAACAGCTAAGTCACTTTCAAAATGTATGGTATTTGGGATTGCAGGGACGTACTGGGTATGAGATTGCCGAACAGTTTCGCCAACATATTGAAGCAGAAAATCTTTCTACACTATTAGGTTCTCATATCAAGCACATCACTAAGAATGGGGACAATTTTCGAATTTTGACTGAAGACAATGAAATCATAGCCCAAGGTTTAGTTATTGCTACAGGACAAAGAGTAAAGGGATACGAGATGATCGAATCAATTGAGGGAAGTCATCAGCTTTTATCCTCAGATTGTGTTTGCTTTGATCCAGGTGCTACCCCCCTACTTGCATCTCATGTCAATCAACAGATAGTTGCTGTGGTGGGAGGTGGTGACAATGGGTTAGTAACAGCAATACGTTTGGCAAATACTGCCAAACATATTCATCTATTTGTTCGCTTCAAAATGCGAGGATTTGAGGTGAATCAAAAAGCAATTAATGAACAAATTGAAGCAGGTAAAATAACCTTACACTCACCAGTAAGTATCCATAAATTTGCATCCACAATAGACAAGAAACAATCGATCGTTTTTACAGATCAAACAAACAAAGAAACTAAATTAGTATTTGACTATCTATGTTTTCGACTTGGCTTTGCACCTAACGCAGAAGAGATAGTTAGACTTTTTAAGGAAGGGAATATTGGTTGCCTTCAATTTGACAAAACAGGATATATTTACACGGATCAATTTCTCCGCACATCAATTGCTCAAATTTATGCTGCTGGAGATGTTGCAAATCCTAGAGATCCCTGTGTAGCAACAGCAGTAGCTCAAGGTGCAATTGTCGCTAGGAGTATAGAAGAGGATTGGCGATTTAATTTTACCAGATAATAGATCGAGTCTTCACAAAAGTTCAAACTTTTTGACAAAGATAAACTCCTTCCTCTTGACTTGCAGCTTCCCAGTATCCCAAAATATCAATTCCATAACTCTTGAGGATTGCTTGAATTTTTGGCGTAGTGTAACGATAGGAGAAAAATAATCTAATTCTTTCTCCTTTCTTCCAGTCAATGAGTCGCTCTTCCAATTTAAAGTTTACATCTCTTTTTAAGCTAAAATAAGCGGCAATTCTTTGAAATTCAGGATTGTGACTATCGGCTTCTATCTCAAATTCGATATTTCCATCTTCTCTCTCAACTCCGGCATCTAGTAAAACAGTAATTAACCATTCTTTGGTTAATTCATTATCATATTGAGGCAAGACTGTTTGAATACCTTGAAGATAATCAAACCCAGGGGCTAAGTTGGCACTAAATAGCAATAAATCTCCCCTTTCCAGAAAATTAGTTAAGATTGGCAAAATTTCATCGGGATAAAAGTTGGGAATCATCCCAAAAAAGGTAATAATATTCTTTTGACTTGTACCTCTTGCGTTAATCAGAGATATCAAATCATTAGACTGAAGTAAATCGCAAACAAAAGGTGCTACAGCTACATTAGCAAAAGATCCTCTAACCTTTTGAGCAGAAATTATCGCCAGAGATAAGCTAACATCAACAGGATAATAGGTTAATGGTTTTTCTGTAGAGAATATATGAGATATATGGGATAGCAATAGTTTATCTTTTTCGCCACCACCACAACCTAAGCCGATTAAGTTTAAACTTGAGCTATCTTTAGCTAATATTTCGGCTGTTTTATCAAAGCATAAGCTATATGCCTGAATACAACTTTCATCCTGTCTAGCTGGAGAAAATTCTTCGTGAATTTTTAACCATTTTTGGCTTTGCTTAACGCTTGCATAATGAAATTTGTTATTAATTTGTTTGAAGGAGAAGCTATCTAAATAGTCTTGATAAACTCGATCGGGAAATTGACTATAATGAACGAATACTTGTTCAATTTTTTCTAGCATGGGGAATGAGGAATAGTTTTGAGTTTTGAGTTTTGAATTTTAAGTACTCCCTGTTTCCTAGCTAATGAGTGATGGAAAAGCGAATATAAGGATGAGGGAGATAATTGCTTTATAGGGGCGAGTCGATCGGACAATTTATCAGGGTAAGCAACCATCTTAACCGACTCAGCCGCTGTCACTTTGTCAAAATTCAAACGAAGAAAAAATCAGGACAAAAGCTAACATAATCTCACATCAGAAGCATCGATCTTTTGGACTAATTCAGAAATAGTTAATCCCGAAACTGGCTCAACCCAATCAGAGGCAATTTCATTTAATGGCACTAAAACAAAAGCTCTCTCCCTCATCCGTGGATGAGGAATTTGCAGATTGGGTGTTTCTAGAATCAGATCTTCAAATAAAATTAAGTCTAGATCTAAAGTTCTCGGTCCCCAACGCTCTTGCCTAACTCTACCAAATTCATTTTCAACTTTGAGGAGAGTTTCTAGTAATTCATGGGGACTTAATTCCACTGATAAAATAGCACAACCATTGAGATAATCTGGTTGTTGCGGGCCAATTGGTGCGGTTGTATACCAGCTAGATTTGGCTTTGACTGCGATACCGGGAGTTTGGTCAAGATTTGTGAGGGCAGCTTCGAGAGTGGTGAGAGAGTCACCTAAATTACTGCCAAGTGCGATCGCGCTTTTAGCTTTTGTAGTTACCAATTTTTGAGAATTATCAACCTTTTATACTGACATTGGCAGATTCTAATGGAGTTATGCCGCACTAGAGGGCTGCCTTAACAAAAAAATTAGACTTTACTATATGGACACCTTTCCTCGATACCCTGTAATCCGCCAAGGCTGGGGGTTGGAGGGGAGGGAAGAAAAGATTTTTGCGATCGCCCCTTGACATCGTTCGATATTTCAATAATAATCGAAATATGAAAAAAATCAAGACGAATCCAGATACCTTGTCAGTAGAGGAGATAGCGGAAATATTCGCTGCATTGGGGCAGGTTTCGCGCCTGCAAATCGTGCGGTTGCTCCTTTCTGCCCATCCCAAGGGACTTCCTGCCGGAGAAATTCAGCAAGAATTGGGGATTCCCGCCTCTACTCTCTCCCATCACCTCGACAAACTGCGAAATGTGGGAGTCTTAGATGTGGAGAAAGATAAGCAGTGGCTTTGGTACAGAGTTAGGGCTGATATTCTCAAACACTTAATTGAATTCCTATTTGCTGAGTGTTGTACCCGCAATCAAGTTGTTGCTCCTGATGAGATTCTCCCCTGCTGCTAAAGGATGGTGTTGATTTTTTTTTAGACTTTATTTCGGTATTTGCAGAAATAGCGGAGAATAGCCATGACTGTTTTGAAAACTCACGTTGCTTTGAATGTCACCAACATCGAAAAATCAGTTGCCTTTTATCAGGCGATGTTTGGAGTTACCCCTGTAAAATATAAGGTTGACTACGCCAAATTCGATTTAGTTAATCCACCCTTAAACTTGACACTAAATCTGGCGGAAAAAGTACAGCAAGGTGGTGCTTTATCTCATTTGGGAGTGCAGGTTGAAAATTCAGTAGAGGTACAGTCGGCAATCCATCGCTTTAAAGAAGCAGGATTGGCACTATTTGAGGAGAAAAATACCGACTGCTGCTATGCAATACAAGACAAAGTTTGGGTAACAGATCCCGATGGGAATCGTTGGGAAGTATTCGTAGTAAAAGTAGCAGATACAACACCAGAAGACAACTTGGAAAATGGAAAACTTCCCGATACAAATATAGTCGTTAAATTACCTTGCTGTTCATAAAAACGATCTGGCACAAAGGCGGTAAAAAATTTTATCCTAACCAAATCCAAATTGGGTTATAAAAATCGCCTTTGTGTAATGATTTCTACAATTAAACAAAATTAGATACCATCAGGAATTAACCATGAGTAGCCACAATCGCCACATCAACCCTCAAGCAGTAAAAGCAGGTGGACAACTGAATTCATTTGAAAAATATCTCACAATCTGGGTATTTATTTGTATTATTGCCGGGATTGCTTTAGGCCGAACATTTCCCCAACTAGCAAATAACTTAGATGCTATGAGTATCTACAATGTCTCCATCCCTATTGCAATCTGTCTATTTTTTATGATGTATCCCATTATGGTAAAAATTGATTTTTCTCACGCTGTTAAAGCGGCAAAAACACCCAAGCCTGTCTTATTAACCCTAATTGTAAACTGGTGCATTAAACCATTTACCATGGTAGTCTTTGCCCAGTTTTTTCTCGGTTGGTTATTTAAACCATTCTTAAGTGGGACTGAAGCCATCCATAGCGGAGAACTTTCTTTAGCTAATTCCTATATTGCCGGAGCAATTTTATTGGGAATTGCCCCTTGTACAGCTATGGTATTAATGTGGGGATATCTAGCTTATAGCAATCAAGGGCATACCTTAGTGATGGTGGCGGTTAATTCTTTAGCAATGTTGTTTCTATATGGACCATTGGGAAAATGGTTGCTCTCAGCAAATAATATAACTGTGCCTTGGCAAACTATTGTATTATCAGTGTTAATTTATGTGGGATTACCTTTATTGGCGGGGATATATAGTCGCTATTGGATATTGAGACATAAAGGGAAAGAGTGGTTTGAGAGAGTATTTATTAATTATCTATCTCCTGTTGCCATAAGTGCTTTATTGATTACTTTAGTTTTATTATTCGCCTTCAAAGGAGAGTTAATTATCAACAATCCTCTCCATATTCTCTTAATTGCCGTTCCCTTATTCCTACAAACTAACTTGATTTTTCTAGTTACATATCTAATCGGATTAAAGCTAAAACTATCCTATGAAGATGCTGCACCTGCTGCCTTAATTGGTGCAAGTAATCATTTTGAGGTTGCCATTGCGACAGCAGTCATGTTATTTGGCTTAAACTCCGGTGCAGCCTTAGCCACAGTGGTAGGGGTTTTAATTGAGGTTCCAGTCATGTTAATGTTAGTAGAAATATGTAAGAAAACAGCCTTTTGGTTTCCCAGGGAACCAGAAAAAGCTACCTTACTAGATCCTCGTTGTCTCAAATCTTTCCATTGATAGTAGTTAAGGTCAAAATAATGAACACTCCTTCCCACTTCCTGATGACGGCTGCTATCAACAAAGGTTTACCCAAAGTTCCTATTGCTAAAAGTGGGTTTCTACTTGGTTCAATTGCACCTGATATGCCATTATGGATTTTATCATTGGGAGGTATTGCTTACTACCATTGGTTTAAAGGTTGGAGTCTTAACCAGACATTTAACTATTTGTTTGATAAGTTATATTTTGAAAATCCTTTTTGGATAGGATCGCATAATTTTTTTCACGCGCCAATTTTACTGATTTTGGCACTAGGATTTCTGTGGCGTTACCGTCAAAATATAGGTTCTCTCTATCATTGGTTTTTCTGGTTTTTTGCCGCCTGTTTTCTCCACAGTATTGTGGATATTTTTACCCATGCTGATGATGGCCCATTACTTTTTTTTCCCTTAGAATGGACGATTCGATTTAATAGTCCAGTTAGTTATTGGGATCCGCGATACTATGGCAGAGAGTTTGCTATTTTTGAATTGGTGTTAGATGTAGTTTTAATACTCTATTTAATTTTGCCAAGAATTTCTCGTTTTCTCCGGAAGGTAATGGGAGGATATTAGTCATTAGTTATTAGTCATTAGTTATTTATTATTAGTCAAAAATCAGGAATCAATAACCAACAACCAACAAAAAAAATGAAACAAGTTATGTTTGTCTGCAAAAAAAACTCTTGTCGTTCCCAGATGGCAGAAGGATTTGCCCGCACTTTGGGAGAGGGAAAAATTGGCGTTACTAGTTCGGGATTAGAAGCTTCACATGTCCATCCGATAGCAATTCAAGTTATGTCAGAAATTGGGATTGATATTAGTAACCAAACATCTAATCCTTTAAGTGATTTTAATCCGGAAGATTATGATTCGGTTATTTCCTTATGTGGTTGTGGAGTGAATTTACCAGATCCTTGGGTATTGCGAGAATTTTTTGAAGATTGGGAACTTGACGATCCCGATGGGCAACCTATTGAAACATTTCAGCGAGTGCGAGATGAAATTAAAGAAAGAGTGCAAAAACTAATTGAACTTCTTGAATAATCGATGAGTATCTATATGTAATAACCCAAGTTACTACTTAATAAGTTTAAGTGGAATTATATCCCCCTAAATACTAGGGCTGTTTCATTGTCTAATTTTTCAATTCTATAGCCTATATGCTGTAATGGTTTCAGCCAATATTTCCGAATAGGAAATCAAAAATTACGCAAAATCCTGCTAGGGATTGCCAGGAAAGGCTTTCGATAGATACAGTCGGGAATTTCGAGCCGAGAATGAAACAGCCCTGCCCTAAATACACCTTATAAAGCTATCCTTTATAAGGATATTTCTTAATATTTTTGATGGCAAGTACTCATGCCTCTAGAATCCCCATTCTTTGGTACTTTTTTCTCAATAAAACCAAATTTTTCTCAAGAACAATGATGGCTATCTTGTCAAGTATACTCCCAAGTACAATCTCTATAATGCCTGACACACAATAGTTTCAATATTGTCAAGAAAGATGCTTATAAAGCATAGCTAAAAAATGGAAAATTTTCCATCTTTTTCATAGTAAATTTATAATCTCAAAACTAATTTAATCGATTATCTAAGATAATAAATGTATTTAATTCACTATAGCAATCCTAAATGAGTTGTAACAGATGAGAGGATTGAAACCCAGGTATAGTAAGGATCTCTCTTTGGAAAAATGCCACAACCTATTTAGGACTGCTAGATATCTTAGATTACCAATTAACTCTTATTTGCTAACTTTCTAGCTTGGATTAAAAAACCACGAGGAATATCCAAAACATCACGGGGAGGTACTTCTGTGTTAAAACGACCAAAATTAGCTTCTGGTTGACCAGCTTCAAATACTTTTACATACCAGCCAATACTAGCGAAAATTTCTTCCGGGTAGTCGAAACCAGAACGCCAATATTTAGCTGCTAAATCTTGACTTTGGAGAGCATAAACATTTAAAATATCCGTACCTAAGTAGCTACCAATTGCCACGATATCCCAAATGTTTCTCAGCAAGTTATAGACTTCCTCCTCAGTTAAATACATTAACAATCCCTCCAACAACCAGACAGATGGTACATTATTTTGGTATCCTTGCTCTAACAGTTTATCCTGCCATGGTTGGGTGAGATCTGCTGCGATCGCTTTCCGGTGGCACAAAGGCTGTTTCTCTTTGAGAATTGCTTCCTTTTTGGCTAATACTTCGGCTTTGTCTAACTCATAAATAATTGTACCATCAGGCCAAGGTAAACGAAATGCCCTTGCATCCATTCCTGCGGCTAATATCACAACTTGACGGACTTCAGATACAGCATCGATGAGAAAATCATCAAAAAAGCGGGTGCGAATCGCTAAACGATCTGCTACACTATCCTTAGTTCTTTCTTCTCTCTCTTTAGCCATTTCCAAGGCTTGTTTTCCAGCTAATTCTGCGGCAAAAGGATCGGTAAATAAGCGATCGTTTCTCGCAGTTTCTCTTGCTCGTACTGCAGCTACTAATTGAGCTGATAGAGAAACAAAGTTCTCTATTGTAAATGATTGATTTTCTGCGTTATTTTCAGTGTTTTGGTTATCCATCTGATTGTTTGGTAGAGCGACAACTTACGCCAGTGACATATTTTGTTCGTAGTAGGCGATTAATCGCCTACTACGAACTGGTATTTATATATTACTGGTACTTGCCTCAGTCATGATAGTTTACAATAATTAAAGATAAAAAGATCCAATAGGAGAGGCAGGAAAAATTTGTGGTTATCCAGAGAATTTTGGTATTATGGGTAATTTTAGTCTGGTTACTGGTGGGTGGTGAGGCCAAGGCAGGATTGTTAAGCGATCGCATTGCCAATTTTCCTAACTGGTATGATAAACCACCCGTCACTGCGGCTAAGGGAGATTTGGTTTACCCAGATTGGATGGAGGGAAATTGGCAAGTTAGCAGCACCCTAATCGAGCAATTTGCACCTTTAGCACCAGAAATAGTTACCCCTGGTTTTAGCGACAATGAGGGTTATATTAATCAGAACATGACATTTCAGGTACGATTTCAGGCTGTCACAGAATCATTCTTAAACAGAAGCAATCGCTTTTTGACATTCCCGATGACTATTTTCAAAACCGATAGATCTCAAAATAAGGTAATTGTAGCAGATCGGGCATTTAATGGGTTAAATATAGGTAAGGCTTATTTAGGCGATCGCGCGATTCGTTCTATTAAAGTAGATCCTAATTCTCCCAATCGCCAAGTTACGGTTTTGAGTACGGGACATCAACTGGTTTCGATTGTAACAGATCGAGCTACTGAAACACCAGCCCCAGATCGATTTATTGGTACAGAAATGACTAACCAATTCTTTCAGGGCACATCGCCACCTTATTTTAATCAGGTGGAAACTACTACTTCATATCAGTTAATATCATCTCCCCGTTTAATGGTTGAAGCATCGCAGATAACCGCAATTTATCTATCACCCCAAGATCCTGATTATTTTAAAGCTTTGGATAAACCTGTGGCAATGTATCGGTATAAATTAGAGTTGGTTCCTCTGGAATGAATGGCTAATGGCCATTAGCCGATTTAACAAGATAACTATGAACTTAGATTATTAAGCAGATTTTTTTGGTAAATCGGTGTGAATTTCAGCCTGAAAAAGCTTAATTTTTGGTGACCACATCAACGAAGCATCAAGGGTTGTAGCTCTTTATTGAGAATGGTGCAACATCTCAGTTAAAACCGACTGAGTGAGAATTTTAGTCCATTTCAATGGACTTCAGCTATTAGCCGTGGAATTAATTCCACGGCGGGTGATAAAGCTTACTGACAATGGTGCAAGTTATGAAATTCGCACTATCAACAAAACCTTCAGCCCCTATCAAGCCTATTCTCATGAAAAACTCAGCAAAAGATGTTTAACTTGCTAAATCCCCAGTAAAAATGATAAAACAATATAAGTACAGAGCCTGATAACTACCACTCTTACCCCAAAGGTAAACCCTGACAAGATCCCATTAAATTTCACAAGCAAAACCCATGGTGCAACAAATTGCCAGAGATACTGTCACTCCATTTAGTCAAAAACTAAACCATCCCCTAAACAAAAACCCAATTACAGTATTACAAATAAATATCGGTAAACGCTGCAATCTCACTTGTAATCACTGTCATGTAGAAGCTAGTCCCAAACGTACAGAAGAATTAACCCCAGAAATTTGCGGCAAATTAATCGAAATAATTCATAAATTCCCCCAAATTAAAATAGTTGACTTAACTGGCGGCGCACCAGAAATGAACTATGGCTTTAAACCTTTAGTAGAAGCCTCACGTTTAACTGGCAAAGCAGTTATTGTCCGCTCAAACTTAACCATTTATTTTGAACCGGAATTTGAGTATTTACCAAGATATTTTGCCCAAAACCAGGTAAGAGTTGTGGCATCCCTCCCTTGTTATTTAGAAGATAATGTGGATAAAATGCGGGGTAAAGGTGTCTATAACGATTCAATTCGGGCGATTCAATGGTTGAATCAATTGGGTTACGGGATAAACCCCGATTTAATTCTAGATTTTGTCTATAATCCCCAACTACCCGTAACGGAAAAATTTTCCCTCACTCCCAATCAGGCTAAGTTAGAAGAGGATTACAAAATGTTCTTGAGAGAACATTTTGATATTGAATTCAACCAGTTGTTTACAATTACCAATCTCCCTGTTGGCAGAAGTAAGTTTCATTTGCAACGAACTAAGCTATACTCTCCTTACATAAAGTTTTTGGAGACTAACTTTAATCCAGATACGCTAGAATATTTGATGTGTCGCGATCAACTCTCCATAGATTATCTGGGAAATGTCTATGATTGCGACTTTAACCAGATGGAAAACTTACCAGCAGAATCTCGCAGTGGAGAAAAACTAACAGTTAGCAAAATCTTAGCAGCAGGAAATTTAGACTTAATTGACGAGATTCGCACCGCTGCTTATTGCTACGGTTGTACGGCAGGTTGCGGTTCGAGTTGTGGTGGCGCGTTGGTTTAAGGTTGTTTTTTTAGAAAAGATATGAAAATTATTTCATATCAATCTACATTCAATTCATATAGATACTGAATTATGAACCAGAAAAACCTATCCCCTCCATCTTTTTGTGCCCGAAAACTTAAAGTTTTAGCAGATACTACTCGTTTAGCTGTTTTGCAAATATTAATGGATGGGCCAAAATATGTCAGCGAAATAAATGCTGTTTTACAAATAGAACAAAGTTTGCTATCGCACCACCTCAAAATTTTACGGGATGAGGGTTTTGTCGAGGCAACGCGAGATGGAAAATCAGTACTTTATCATTTCATACCTCCAATTAGGGAAGTTAATGATGATAAGGTAATCGATTTGGGATGTTGTCTCCTGTCTTTTGATTAAAAACCCAAAACACGCCGATAATTCCCCTTATATTCTTTGCAAAAAATTTGCAAGCCTTTCCACTTACCTTTGCGTTAAAAAAATATTTATTCTTTTTTCACACAGAGGCACGAAGAGAGTTGGCTCTATTTTTAAGTTACATCAGGAATAGATTATGAAAAATTTTCAGACTATTGCTTCAATTGCGATTGGGTTAGCAGCTTGTTTGTCGTTACAATCTTGTGGTAAACCTCCAGAAGTAGCCAAGGATTCTGGTAATGCTAAATCTGGTAAATTAGTTTTAACTGGCTCTAGTACAATAGCTCCTTTAGCAGCAGAAATTGGGAAGCGTTTTGAATCTAAACATCCGGGAGTGCGCGTGGATGTACAAAGTGGGGGATCTTCTCGCGGTGTTAATGATGCGCGTCAAGGATTGGCAGATATTGGGATGGTTTCTCGCGCACTTAAGGATGAGGAAAAGGATTTACAAGCATTTACAATTGCTCGCGATGGTGTGGGAATTATTATCCATAAAGATAATCCTGTCTCATCTTTGGGCGACGAACAAGTTGTTAGTATTTATACTGGTAAAATTACGATCTGGAAAAATGTGGGGGGAAAGGATGGTACTATTACTGTTGTGAATAAAGCTGAAGGACGTTCGACTCTGGAATTATTTACTCATTATTTTAAGCTGAAAAATAGCGATATTAAAGCGCAAGTTGTCATTGGTGATAATCAGCAAGGTATTAAAACAGTGGCGGGTAATCCTAATTCCATTGGTTATGTTTCCATTGGTGCAGCAGAATATGATATTAATCATGGCTCTCCCATTAAGTTACTACCTGTGAGTGGGGTAGCTGCGACTACGGAAAATGTAAAAAATGGAAAATTTCCCATTTCTCGTCCTTTGAATTTAATAACTAAAAATAAACCAGAAGGCTTAACTAATGAATTTATTAATTTCGCCCAATCGCCAGAGGTAGAAGACATTGTTAAAGAGCAAAATTTTGTCCCCATCTCACGCTGATACTATCCTAATTTTGATATTGCGAGGTTTCGCTTTAGTTGCGGGTGCGATCGCAATTTTGATTATACTATTTTTACTGTGGGAAGCCTTCCCTCTCCTTCAGGCAGTGGGATTGCATCGCTTCTTCACCGATGCCTCATGGCATCCAACAGAAGGATTATATAACCTTACTCCCATGGTTTGGGGCAGTTTGTTGGTAACGGCGGGTTCAGTATTTCTTGCCACACCACTGGGAATTGCTTCAGCTATTTTTTGTGAATATTATGCGCCGCCAATTATTGCCCAATTCTATCTCCGCTTGATTGAATTACTTGCTGGGATTCCTTCTGTAGTTTACGGTTTTTGGGGTTTAGTTGTGCTTGTACCTTTAATTGGCAAGATTCAGTTACCGGGAACCAGTTTACTCGCAGGAATTCTCGTCCTCACTTTAATGATTTTACCGACAATTTCCCTTACCGCTACTGCCAGTTTTGCCAAAGTGCCGCTAGAATATCTGCTAGGTGCAGCAGCCTTGGGAATTTCTCGTTGGGCTACCATCAGAGTTGTAGTATTGACGGCAGCAAAATCGGGACTTTTTACAGGTTTAATTTTAGGAATTGGGCGGGCAATTGGCGAAACCATGGCAGTTTTAATGGTATGCGGTAATATGGTGCAAACCCCGAAAAGTATCTTCGATTCAATCCGGACTATTACTGCCAATATTGCCCTAGAAATGGCTTATGCTACTGGCAATCACCGCGCCGCACTTTTTGCCAGTGGGTTAATGTTAATGGCAATAATTATAGTATTAATAACCGCCGCCGAAATTATCAGCCAAGATAAAATTTATGACTAAAAGCATCCACTCCCCCATCCCTCCACTATCCACTATAATTGTTTGGGCGATCGCAATTTTTGTCACCTCTATTTTTTTATGGATTTTGAGTGATATTATCTGGTATGGTAGCGGGAAAATTTCCTGGGAATTCCTCACCAGTCAACCAGAAAAATCTGGAAGGGCAGGGGGGATTGGCTCAATTATTGTATCCACATTACTGATATTAGGTGTATGTCTAGTTGTCGCAGTACCCATCGGTATAGGTACTGCACTATTTTTAGCAGAATTTACCGATAATCAAAGTACCTTGGGGCGAATTATCCGTCGCAGTTTAGACGTATTAGCCGCAGTGCCCTCCATTGTATTTGGATTGTTTGGCAATGTCTTTTTCTGCCAAACACTAGGATTAGGATTCTCGATTTTATCGGGTGGATTAACTATTGCTTGTATGGTATTACCCATCCTCATTCGCGAAACTGAATCAGGATTTAGCGCCATCCCCCGCGAATATAAACTAGCAGCAGCAGCACTAGCATATTCTCGCACCACCACAATTTTTCAAATCCTATTACCAGCAGCTATACCAGGAATTTTAGTCGGATTAATATTAGGAATAGGAAGAGGAATTGCGGAAACAGCAGCCCTTATCTTTACCAGCGGTTATGTAGATAGAATGCCAGAATCACTACTCGATTCAGGAAGATCCCTTGCCGTTCATATTTTTGATTTATCCATGAATGTTTCTGGCGGAGATACTAACGCCTACGCATCTGCCTTAGTCCTAATAGTATTACTATTAATAATTAATACTACCACCGCTTTAATAGGGAGTAGGGAGTAGGGATCAAAAAATACCTATTAACAATTAGCAATTAGCCAAATCTCCACCACAAATCAAAAACTAATGAAAACCCCATTAATCGAAACCCAAAACCTCAGCCTATACTATAAAAACAAACCAGCCTTTAGCGACATAAACCTCTCCATATTTCCTCATACTATCACCGCCTTAATCGGACCATCTGGCTGTGGCAAAACCAGCTTCTTAACTTGCCTTAACCGCCTGACAGACTTAATTCCCAAGACTCGGATATCCGGCAAGATTCTCCTCGGAGATATCGACGTATTAGATAGCAAAACAAACGCGATCGCAATTCGTCGTCGTATTGGTACAATCTTCCAAAAGCCCAACCCTTTTCCCTTCTCCATTTGGCAAAATCTCGCCTTCCCTCTTCGGGAACATGGCATCAAAAATCGGGAAGAAATCGATCGTATAATTGAAAGCACCCTCCAAGATGTCGGCTTGTGGGATGAAGTAAAAAATCGACTCAAAACCTCCGCTCTATCCCTCTCAGGAGGACAACAACAACGCCTCTGCATCGCCCGCGCTTTAGTCTTACAACCAGAAGTATTATTATTAGATGAACCCTGTAGTGCCCTGGATCCAATTTCCAGTGGTGTCGTCGAAGATTTAATTGCCAGTCTGAGAGAGCGTTACACTTTAGTAATTGTAACGCATAACCTTGCCCAAGCTAAACGGATTGCCGATTCAGTTGCTCTATTTTGGGTGAAAGATGGAGTAGGAAAATTAATAGAATATGGCGATGTAAAGCAGATTTTTACCGCACCGCAGGAATCTTTAACTGCCGCTTATATTAATGGAGATAGAGGTTAAATATCGAAGTGAAAGATTCATCAGTTGACAGTTGACAGTTGACAATTGACAGTTGACAGTTAATAGTTACTCAGACTACCCTGCTGTCAAGTTTTCATTGTCCATTGTCCATTGTCAACTGTCCATTAGACCTCTCCAACAAATAATCTCAAGAGCCTTTATCTATGTAGGGGTGAAGCATTTGGGCGACAATTTATGTAGAAAACCCCGGATATACAGTCCAAATGCTTCACCCTTTCCACGATAAAGAAACATACTATATACATACTATAGTTTATATTTTGGAGATGTCCATTGTCCATTGTCCATTGTCAACTGTCAACTGCGATACCTCTCACCTCATCATCATCCAGTCGCGGGCTGAAGCACTGGAATCCCCACCGCCGGAACGAATTTGACGTTCAAGTTCGTGGGGATCGGGAGAGGCTTTCACAGCTTCATCAATGGTAAACTTACCGTTGAGTAACTGTGCGTAAATTGCCTGATTCATCACTTGCATTCCTTCATTAGTATTAGTTTCCATTAAGCGGAATGCTTCATCATCTTCACCCTTAATCAAGTAATCTTGCATGGCTGGGGTGTTGATTAAAATATCATGAACTGCAAGGCGTTTCTTGTCAGTAGTTGGTAGTAGTAGTTGGGCAACTACTGCCACCAGAGATTCGACAATCTGCACCCGCATGACGGTATGTTCTTCTGGAGGGTAAAGGTTGAGAAGACGGTTGATGGCATTGATGGCATTGCGAGTATGGAGAGTGCCAAAAACCAAGTGACCAGTTTGTGCGGCTTGGAGGGCTGTATTAACGGTAATACGATCGCGCATTTCTCCAATTAAAATGACATCGGGATCTTCCCGCAATACCGCCCTTAATGCTTGGTGGAATTCTAATGTGTGCAATCCCACTTCCCGCTGACTGATGAGGGATTTTTTAGAAGAGTGAACGTATTCAATTGGATCTTCGATGGTAACAATGTGTTTACATGCTGTTTCATTAATATGGCGGATCATTGCCGCTAGAGTGGTGGATTTACCGCAACCAGTTGGGCCAGTAACTAAAACTAATCCCTGCGATTTCTGAACGATATCTTTGAGGACTAGCGGTAAACCTAAATCGTCAATTGAAGGAATATCTAAACTAATTAAACGAAGAACAATTGCCCCTCCTGTCAGGGATTCAAAACAGTTTACCCGACAGCGGACTAAACCTGGATAGTAAATTGCTGTATCCAATTCTTTGGTTTCGGCAAATTCTTTTCTCTGAGAGGGACTCAAGATTTCTGTGAGGAATTGCTCAAAGATTTCTGGTGTCACATGAGGATAATTTTTGGGGATAACCATCTCACCCCGAATCCGAAATCGCGGCACTTGTCCGACTCTAATGTGAATATCAGAGGCTTTGTGAGCATGAGCCTCTTTGACCATTCGCTGGATTGAGATGGTATGGTTTAATTCCGGGTGATGTGCTGGAGTATGGGGGGGCGGTGGTGGTGGGGGCATCCGAGTATCTGGGGAAGTTTGCCGCGAGATGGGATGGGAAATAGTGTTCATGGTTAATCTTCCTGTTTGCCTAGGGTGATGAGTTGCGATGGCTTTTGACAGTGCTTCGCAATTGCCAAACTTAATGCCAAGCCTTTATTTATCTGTTGGCTTTGCACTCTGACCAAGGGTATACCGTTACCAGTAGGTGTAATATAGCTGTGTAAATCCCAGATGACTGATAGGCTGACTCCTTAAGCCTGACTTCTGAAAGCGGCTTCGATTGGGAATTGGGAATTTTCCTCTCCCCACCCTAAGTTGTGCGCACTCTTTCACACCAATAGTCAAGGGGTACAAAAGTCAACCCTGAATATATTTTTATTTTACTTGGAGATTATTGAGGAGGACGATTATCTTATATATTTTTAATCATCACCCCAGTCGGGTGTTATGCCTGACACTCTTGCCTCTTCCCTCTTACTCAAACCAACATCTCGCAACCAATAACCAATCATACAAACATGAAAGATCGCTTAATTAGTTGGCTAAATCAGTTATTAATGCTCAATGTTTTCTTCGTTTTATTGAGCTTTATTTGGTTTGCGATCGCGCTTTTTGGTCGCTCGATTGGGGTTCCCCTTGGTTTCGATCTATGGTATAGTCTCTGGAACCCTTTATTTATGCCAGCAATTGGGATACTAATGGCTGGTGCGATTATCAGTGGATTGATTAATCAAATCTCTAAGCGATTCAAATCAAATTAATAGATGAGGGTGCGTTATTAACGCACCCTCATAGTCTACAAAATCTCAAATATCCCAAATATTTAATTAAGATAAATTCCTAGTTAATATCTAACCATTAGAAGTTTTAATTAATAGTATATCAGTCCGCGCTGCTACAGTTAGAGTACAATTGTTATGACAACCTTCTGTTATAGCATCTATATTGTAATGTGTAACTATACCAGTGAGAAGCGCTATAGTTGAAACCCTGATGACTTCCTAATTGCAATTACCTAACTTTAATTAGGCTGATTTTCCTCTTCTCTGTTACCCGTTCCCCATTCCCTGTTCCCTTTTAATTGAATTCTTACGTTTCAGCAATCCGCCTAAGCCTAAAGCCATAGTTGAACCAAAAATTGTATCTGCTTCCGGGATAGATACAGTATTTTCAGGAGTTTTTACGATCAGTTTTGGTGGGATACCAGAAAAATTACCACCGCCTAGGGTAAGGGCACCAAGATTTAAAGCACGGATGCCGAAACCAGCAAAATCATCGCCATTGCTAACTAGCCGATTCACAAATGGAGTCACATCAAAGCTAATCCTATCACCAGGAGACAAGGATGAGATATCTACAGAATTTAGGAATACTCCCGCCTCAAAATCCGATGCCTCGACTCCGCCATTTCCGACATAGCCGAAAATACCAAGACTACCAGGATTGATAGAGCATATTCCCAAACCAAAGGTATCAAAAGAGTAAATATCAGCCTGAAAAACTGCACTACTAATGATGCTCCTCTCGGGTAAATAAAAGCTCCTGATATAGACTTCGGCAAACTCTGCTGACTCACCAAAAGTCCCCCTAACAACTGTATCAAAATTACCAGGAAAAACTAAGTCTCCCCGTCCATCAAAGATATCGATAAACCCCCCATCTATGATTTCAAAGGTGATAGTCGGCTCCAATATAAATGTAGCAGCTTTAGCTTCCAGGTTTCCGACCAGCGTTAAACCTAAAGCAGCGCAAATAGAGGCAAATGCTGCCTTTTGGCACAGATTGTTCATGAGAAATATATTTCCTTGGATAGTCAAAAATCTTACTGCGAAGCTCGATAGTTGAGTCGCAGCTCGATTTCAATTTTGAGTCAAAAGACTAGTTGAGATCGATCGGACTTACGCCGATAAACCCCATTTCTCTAAAAATTTGTAGGTTTATCAACTACAGAGTGACGAAGAAAGCTAGTTTCCCCTCTCTTAGTCTGTAAGTCTGATATATTTAGTCGAAATCGCTCTAGCTCTAGGCTACAACTGAAAAGCTATTCTTAGGGGTAGGGGTGCAGCCCATCCCTAGCTTTTTCATCTCGTCCTGCTTCTATTTTCGATTAACATGTCCTTCTCTTTTGCTTTTAGCAAAGTCGAATTATTCTCTTTACTGAAATCATACAATAGATATTAAATAAAAGTTAACCTAAATAGCTATCTTCATCAAATCTTGTAAAATTAATTTTTCTTTACAGTTATCTATGTAAATGCTCGTTAATATTTACTTTAATTTTACCAACTTTGAATAGCCCTGACAAGTAAAAAAAAAGACCCCTCTCAGTCTCATCAAGGGGGAATCAAGAAAAACCCCAATCTTTACCTGATTCCAGGCTAATTTTATTCCTTAAAATAAATAACCATTTTTTACTTAACTTATTAAATCTTCAAAATAAAGTTACATTGTAACAACGAAAATTCGTTCAATAGATAAGCAAACCTGATACTGAGGTCAATCCTAAGTCTAAGGTTTAGCTTCACAGAATCTTCATAAAAGGGATTCGCCCTTATACAGCAACCGCCACATCGGTTAATACATCAATAACGTCATGAATAGAGCCGAGAAGCCTTCCTGAGTAAACGGTTTGATCTACATCAAATAACTGTCAACTGTCCACTGTCAACTGTCCACTGCTATATCTCCGGTATCAGGCTCAAATCTTTCCGAGGGAGTGACTGCTAGAGGCAATCAGAGAAAGTTGGTGCGGCGTTTGTATCAGTGTTTGACTTAGTGTATATCTTGGTTGAGGAAAGAGGGAATTCTTTAGTAGGCGCAAAGGGATAACCAGAGAAGCTTGTAGGACTAGACTAGTATGACAAAGCGATCGCTAACAGCATCACCTGACGGGATTAAAAGGGCTAAACAGGCTTTCCTGCGCAAAGGATGGACGCAGGAATATCTGGCTGGCGAAGTTGGGATTAAAACTCGTCAGCCGATTTGGAAATTTTTTTCCGGTAAACCTCTTGACCGTCACATTTTTATGGAAATCTGCTTTTGTCTGGATCTGAACTTTGAAGAGATTGCAATTTTACCACAAGATCGGGGAATTATCGAAGCTGAAACCATTACCTCAGATTTCACAGCCCTGGTTGATCGGGTACGTTGCGATCGCTACGATAAAATTCAAGATCAGTGCGGTACGCTTCGCTTATTGGATATTACCAGACCAATCGATCTAGAAGATCTTTATGTTGATGTGAATATTCTTGAAGAAATTCCCAGTCAACAATGGTTGGAAATCGCTGATTTACAAATTGTTTATCCTGAAGATTTCGATCGGTTGGGTTTGGGAAAAATTCGTCTGGATGGAGTACCGGGACTTCAGGCTGTCCAGAGGTATGGGAAGTTAATGGTATTGGGTAAACCTGGATCTGGTAAGACGACTTTTTTACAATATATTGCTGTTCAATGCAATCAAGGTAAGTTTCAACCGGATTTGGTTCCGGTTTTTATTCGGATGAAGAACTTTGTTGAGGATGCTTTTGATCCAGATAACTTAAGTTTACTTGATTATATCGGGCGAGAATTTCAATTCTGTCATGTATCGACTGAAGATTTGGAAATTCTGTTAGTTCAAGGAAAATTATTAATTCTGCTAGATGGATTGGATGAAATACCGGAAGCGGCTACGGATCGAGCAATTAAGGAAATTCGGCATCTTGCTGAAAGTTATTATAAGAATAAGTTCATTATTACTTGTCGTCTGGCTGCTTCTGAATATAGATTTTGCGGATTTACTGAGGTAGAAATTGCCGATTTTAATCAGGCACAAATTCAATCTTTTGTCAAAAAATGGTTTGGAGCTTTGGCGAGAAATTCGCCAGAAGTTGGTCTGAAAAAAGCTTCGTTATTTTGGGAACAGTTGCAAATGCCTGAAAACCAACCTATTCGCGAATTAGCTGTCACGCCAATTTTGCTGAACTTAACCTGTTTAGTTTTTCAAAATAAAGCAGATTTTCCCACGAAACGGGCGGATCTTTATAAACAAGGGCTGGATTTATTACTGATACGTTGGGATGAAGCAAGGGGCATTAAACGAGATGGAGTTTATCGAAATTTATCTTTACCTCAAAAGCTTCATCTGATGAGTAAATTAGGATTTATTACTTTTGAGCGAGGAGATTATTTTTTTGAAGAAAGTATGATTCAACATTTGATTGCCGATTATTTACGGACTTTATCAGATGCGGAAGTAGATTTAGATACTCTAGAATTAGATAGTGCGGCTGTGCTTCAATCTATCGAAGCACAACACGGTCTTTTAGTCGAGAGAGCAAGGCGAATTTACTCATTTTCTCATCTGACATTTCAAGAATATTTTACAGCCAAGGCTATTGTAGCTGATGGGGAGCAATTCCTAACTACTTTAGCAGAACATCTCACCGAAACCCGTTGGCGAGAAGTCTTTCTCCTGACAGCACAAATGTCGCCAAATCCCGATCGACTTTTACAATTAATCGAAAAAAAAATCCAGACTTTGATTTCCATAGTTCCTCATTCCATATCACCCATTCCTTATGGAATGAAAACTTTATCAGGATTGCTAAATTGGGCGAAACAGAAATCATTAGCAGTGAAAACACCTTATAAATCTGCAGCAGTGCGTGCTTTTTATTTTATTCTTGCCCTTCCTCCTCATCATCGCCTAGCTGGAAATCAGATTTTAGCATTGGCAATTGATGAAAACTTGGCAAGGGAAATTACTGGGGAACTTGCCCTTGATTTAGCATTGGTACATGGCTTAACTATTGCCTTAACTTTAACACCAGAATTATTTATCGATCGCCTGAATTCCCTTCATCAGGCATTAAATCTCAAACATCTGACAGAAAGTGAAGCGATAGGCGAGATTATCGGGGAATTGAAAAACCAACTTCCTCAATCCAGTCATGATGGAAATACCTTGAGAGAATGGTGGATATTTAATGGTGAAAAATGGACGAAACAATTGAGACTAGCACTAATCCAATATCGGGATATTGGTTGGGAATGGCAATTGGATGAAGAGGAACAAAATAAATTAGATTTATATTATTATAGCAGTGGGTTAGTAGTGGATTGCCTTAATAGCAATTCTCAAGTTACATCAAAGGTAAGGAAGGAAGTTGAGGAGATGTTGTTTAGCTAAAATCATACCTCACCATTATGTAGAGTGCGTTACGTGCAAGCTAACACACCATTATGGTAAGATCGCAATTGGTTGCATACAGTATGGGATGCGGCGGGTTTGATATCAAATTTATTTTTAAAGGTTATCATCATCATCAGGTGCGGGCGGATTTTGCATAAAGGTTATCGTCAAGATCATTAGTTATTACTAAACCCGTCCCTACAGATACTTATTTTTCTCCAATCGTTCCTGAAAACTCTCAATGGGTGTGTTACCCTCAAGCTTAGGCATCATTGTAACTATATCTGATGTAGCTCCCTCAATCTTGCCCCCTTACCCCTGAAAAAATATTAAATTATTCGATCGCCAAGACACGAAGGATACAAAGGAAGAGAAAATCAGAATAGGTAATCTTTTAGCTGGAGTTGAGCAAAATCAAAAGAAGCGACGGTAAGTCGCCACTTGGTTATGAGACATCTCTTGTCAAACAATCTCAAACCCTTACCCTGTCTAGATGAAACCTTAATTTTTGGAGATTTATATTAGATATCTCCAAAATATAAACTATAGTATATAGCGTGTTTCTTTATCGTGGCAAGGGTAAAGAAAAAGGGTACAATATCTAGGGTTTTCAGCGCTCATCGCTCGCCCGAAGGCTAGGCTAACACAGAGCTAACGCTAACACCCCTACAGAGATAAAATATCTTGAGATTATTTGTTGGAGATGTCTATTAATTACCAAAGAAAAATTACCCTGGCAACACCCCCCATCCCTACTTTATTCAAACTCAAAACTCAAAACTATTACCTCTTACCTCCAAAATGAGTTACTGCCTCAACATAACTTGTCAGAATCCCCAAAATCCCAATCAAAGAAAAACTTGCCAAAGTTGTGGCACAAACCTACTCTTAGCAAATCGTTATCGGGCAATCCGCCAAATCGGGCAAGGTGGCTTTGGCAGAACATTTTTAGCAATAGATGAATACAAACCATCTAAACCTTGTTGCGCTATTAAGCAGTTTTTCCCTCAGCCGCAAGAGGATAAACATAGTGAAAAAATTACTGAACTTTTTGCACGAGAAGCCATCAGATTGGATCAATTAGGAAAACATGCCCAAATTCCAGAGTTATTGGCGCACTTTGAAGAAAATGGCTGTCAGTATTTAGTCCAAGAGTTTATCGATGGTAAAAATTTAGAAGAAAAGTTAATTGCCAATGGTGCATTTAGCGAAACTCAGATTATTGACTTACTAAAAGATTTACTAACTGTCTTACAATTTATCCACAATCGCCAAGTTATTCATCGAGATATTAAGCCAGAAAATATTATTCAACGTATTTCTCCTTTGCCAGCTACTTTGCTAGGGAATGGGGAATGGGGACAAGAGGCACAAGGAGAAAATGAGAGAGAAGGAGAACAAGGAACGAATTTATCGAGTCTTTCCGCTCCTCCCTCCATTCAAACAAAACCACTCCCTACTCCCCTACAAACAAACAAAGGAAAACTTGTATTAGTGGATTTTGGGGCATCAAAATTTACCAGTTGGACAGCTATTCCCATGACGGGAACTACTATTGGTAGTCAGGGATATACTGCGCCAGAGCAAGCGGCAGGGAAAGCTGTTTTTGCTAGCGATATTTATAGTCTGGGCGTGACTTGTATTCATTTATTAACACAAAAAGCACCTTTCGACCTTTATTCCTTTGATGAAGGAAATTGGATTTGGCGGAAGTATTTGCCTCATCCAGTTAGCGATAGATTAGGTAAAATTCTGGATAAGATGCTGGCAGGAGCAACTAATCGACGCTATCAATCGGTTGAGGAAATTATTAAGGATTTAGATGAAAGTATGGAAACTTCAGGTAAGTCAGGGAGTTTGACATCTAATTTATTAACGGCAGCGATAAATACACCTGAATTAATTGTGGCTAAATTGGGTACTGCCGATTATCGGCAGATTCAAGATGCGATCGCAAATGCTTCTCCTGGTGCTAGAATCCTAGTACGTCCGGGTTTCTATCGCGAAAGTCTCTCTATCGATAAGGATGTGGAAATTATTGGCGATGGAGAGCGGGATGATATTATTATCGAAAGCAAGTTTAAACCATGTATGGCGATGGCGGCACAGAAAGCAATCGTGAAAAATATTGCCCTGCGTCACTATAGTTGGAGTCAACTGCAAAAAGCTGATAAAGTGGGGAGGTGGATTGGGGAATTATTGATCGAGCCTTTTGCGATCGCAATTTCGATGGGCGAGTTTATTCTCGAAAACTGTAGCATTACTTCTACGGGCATTGCCTCTATATATATCAATACCGCGACGACTATTCCTCAAATTCGCCATTGCCAAATTAATCCAGGGAGTAAATACGGAATTTTAGTCAATCGGAATAGTCAGGGAGTTATTGAAGATTGCGATATTCTCGGTAATGATATCGGTGTGGAAATGCTGAAAGGCAGTCATCCTATCCTCCGGCGGTGCAAAATTCGCGATATGAAACGTGATGGCATATTTATCAATCCTCACAGTTTGGCTACTATCGAAGATTGTCTGATTTTTGGCAATGGTGGTACGGGAGTTAAAATTAAAAATCATGGTAATGCTACGATTAGACGTTGCCATATCAATCGCAATGCCGAATATGGTATTTATGTAGAATCTAATGGTGCAGGTCCAATCGAACAATGCAATCTTTCTGGTAATCGCGGTGATGCTTGGTTTATTCCTCCTAAATGTTCGATCCGTCGCAGTGATAATCGGGAATAGGGAGTGGGGAATAGGGAAT
>DOIX01000147.1:2598-15706 GCA_003511885.1 Cyanobacteria bacterium UBA11153 | reverse complement strand
AAATTAAATGCGTAACGGCTTAGCAGAGGGATTTACAGGCATGGTACAACAACTGCAAGCGCCTTCAGAGTATGCAACTCTTCCCAAATCCTCTGTTACACCTCTAACACCGATTGTATGCGATCGCTTCTTGAATGAGTCCGTAAGTCTTAAAATGGAACATTGTCGAGTGGTTGAAGAGCGTGAGGACTGATTTTGAATGAAGTTGAGGAGCAAGCCAAAAGACTGCTGCAAACGCTATTATCTGTGCCGTTTGAGTCCTGTGCATTAATCACCCGTGAATTTCGAGATCTCCCACTGTCACCTGGACTCTATGCCGTCAAGCATCGGGAGGATGGGCTACTTTATCTTGGCAAAGCAAAAAAACTCCGAGAGCGATTTATGAGGTGGACACAAAGCCTGCACCTGGTCATGGTTGGATGATTATGACCATCGAGACATTAGGATCGCCTTCGCACCGCTCTCAATGGTTGATGTTCTAAAATTGGGAGATGAGCTAGAAAGCATTCTGATTCATGCGACACAGCCCCCATACAATGCGAGATATCCTAGTAGAAACTAAAGATCGTAACCATGCAAACTCTCCCACAAACTGATAGAAAGCATCTCAGCCATGATGCGGCATTGATGTTGTTGGCAGTGTTACCGGAGCGCATTCGCGATGCTTATTTGAATTATGCCAAACAGATTGACTACTCCATCGAAATGGTACTGGAGATGGCACTAGCCGACTTCCTCGATCCTGATTCATTGACGTTTACAGACTGTAAGCCTCAGATTGGTTTACCTCTAAACGAAGATCCGGTTGCACGATCGGAAATCGAAGGGCGATCGTGATGTACGATCGAGATTATCCGCTTCTAATAAGTGTCGATGTCAATCGGTAAAAAAGAAAGGGGCAATCGCCGATCGATAAACAGCCAAATGCGATCGCCTCCACACAAAGAGTGTGATCGCCAATCAGTAAAAAAGAGAGAGGCGATCACTAGCATCTATTTATGCTATCAATTGCCCGATCGGTAAGCTATAATTCTGAACGGATAGTTAAAATTTATTTTTCTCGAAAGTTATTGAATATTTTCTCGTTTGCATCGTCGGAATTTATTTGATACGCATGAATGCAGAGACTCTTGACGCAATCTTCCATTAAAGATTCAATTTTAATAATTTGCTCATTTTCTGAGTAGTTTTCCAGAATTGAATCGAACTTCTCTTTGTATTGATCTCCGATTTCTTTTTGAGCTTGAAGAAATTCACGATGTCTCCATATTAAATAAACGCCATTACCACCTAATACGGCTAGGGCCGCAGCCAACAAAGGATTGATTGCAACCAAAGTGCCCATTCCCGCAAAATAAGCGTAGAATCCCAATGCAACTAATCCAGCTAAGGCGACATAAATTAACCAACCTAAATTTTGTAAAATATGAATAATAAACTCAAGAAATTTTTTAAATCCTTCGCTATTTGTTTTTTCTTTCATCGGTGGAGAAAGTAGATTATTGTACATCCCCATTTTGTCTTTTGCTATTTCAATGCCCTTTGCAAAAAACATTGAAAACTTTTTATAAACATCAATGCTATATTTCATATTTGCCAAAGTGAAAGATATAACTAGAGTGGTTTTGGTGAGTAGAAATTCTAACGGTGCGGTTCAACCGATCGATAGACATTAGAAGCCTGAAAACTGGTAGATGAAATTCTGTTTGCAATACAGGCGATCGCCCAAAATCTCTAATATAATTTAGAAGTGCGATCGCAACTCGTAACTTAGTAAAGCCCCTTCGATCGCTGTTAAAGATAGGTCTTAGATGCGGAGTCCTTTCTTCCAGCGAAACTAATTTGTATCATTTTTTGTATGATAGACCGAATCGCCCGAAACTGCAAAGGGGAAAAAAGACGGAAAAAGACGGGTATTTTTCAAATTGGGATGCAAGGCGGATCGAGGCGGATAAAGACGGATAAAGTCGGATATACTAACGATAGTTCTCTGACACCGATACTGATGGACACTGCCGATATCTTGCAATTTGTAGATGAAGTGGTCTGCGCTAAGACAGGCAAACATCTCAATGACTTGCAGCGCGGCATCATCGAGGGAATACTGAAGCGACAAAAGTATTCTGATATTGCTAAGACTTATGGTTGTACTCCGGGTCACGCTAAAGATGTAGGTTATAAGCTTTTGCAAATGTTATCTGATGCTTTTGATGAACCTGTTGATAAACGCAATCTTAAATCTGTCCTAAAACGGCAATCAACCATAAAGATTGCTTTAAATAACAGTAATAATATTGACGGTAATAGCAACACAATTAATTATATCACTGCTTGCTCAGAACTACCCGCTACTACCCCAAATGACAATCAGTCTGAAACTCCTGATTCTCAGGCTAACCAAGATCGAGTTAAGATTGAAATGGTTGGGAAATTACGGCAATTTGGCTTGAGCGATGAGCAAATTGCAGAGGTACTAGGGCTAGCTTTGGAGGTAGTGAAGCAGATAGATTGATAAAAAAGTTATAGTTAATTCACAAGTATGAAAATTGGTCAAAAAATGGCGGTGCAATTCAGACTATTGCGATCGCTCCTTTATTTACAGCAGGATGGCTTTATGGTAAAAACAGTAGGGATTACGAAAGCGATTACTAACATGGCTGATACTTGTCAACAAAAGCGCTTAACTTTGCTAGAATGGAAACCTTAGTAGCAGAGGGATTTACAGGCATGGTACAACAACTGCAAGCGCCTTCAGAGTATGCAACTCTTCCCAAATCCTCCATCTCTGAGGCAATTATCTACCCCGACAGCGACGGTAAACCGATGTCAGATAACACCAAACAGTTTGATGCAATTGTGGAAATCAAATTAAACCTAGAATGGTTATTTTCTGACAATCCTAATGTATTTGTGGCTGGAGATTTGCTTTGGTATGCCGTGGAGGGAGACAATACCATCCGTAAAGCTCCTGATGTGATGGTAGTATTTGGTAGACCAAAGGGAGATAGGGGTTCCTACAAACAATGGCTAGAAGATAATATTCCGCCGCAGGTAGTGTTTGAAATCCTCTCTCCTGGCAACACTTTCAAGGAAATGAGGCAGAAGTTTAGATTCTACGAGAAGTATGGAGTAGAAGAATATTATTTGTACGATCCAGATGACCTAGAATTAACAGGTTGGCTGCGCGATGAAGCCCACTTGCAGGAAATTTCATTGATTGAAGGTTGGGTAAGTCCGAGATTGGGAATCAGGTTTGAGTTATCAGGAGAAACACTGGAGATTTATCGACCTGATGGGCAGAAGTTTGCTACCTTTGTAGAACTAGCTCAACGGGCACAACAACAAGAGCAACGGGCACAAGAAGCAGAAACCCAATTGGAAATGGAAAGGAGACGTTCCCAGGCAATGGCAGAACAATTGCGATCGCTTGGAATTGACCCAGAACAACTTTAGAAAAACTCCTATAGTATATCCGAAAAGTCTTTTCCAATTCAAATTAAGTCTACAACTGAGGCTTGACTGTTTGATCTGGTAGAGAAGGAGAACGCTTAATTTTATCAAGTGAATAGCCTTCTTCTTCTAACTGATTGACAAAATGAGTCGAATCAAACTCAGTCTTTTCCTGTTTTAGAGATAAGGGCTGGGAGGCAGCCTCCCGCCTTATTTTTTTTAACTTCGCGTTGCGTCCCATAAATTTGCTTAACTACGATTAAAACACTTGCGGTGTCCAACTACCGTGCAACCCGTAAGGAATGTGATGTTTTAAGTGCAATCGCGCCACTGGCTCCTCATTCAAGTTGCGACCATCTAAAATTACCACATCAGAGCGATGGTGACTGGAATCGTATACTAAACTTAATACCCAACCATCATCTTCGGTGGTGGCATGAGGGCGAGGGACAAAAATTGGTTCGCTGACAAAGCCGTGCGGTGCCCCGCTCCAAATTTGTTCTTCACTATTATTGATATCTAGTTTGAGAATGGCTTGGAGGGGTGCATTGCCAGTGGGGTTATGGGCTGCGCCAATAAAGAGATAGCGGTAATCATGTCCGACACGATGGGGATTAACGTAGGGAAATTCGCAGCAACGCTCTAATAGTAACTGGTTTTTGACGGTTAAGTCTTTTAAATTGAGGGTAAAGCGCCACAGTTGTCCTGGTGACATAGCATCAAAGTCTATTTCGCGAAAATCGCCTTTGGTTTCGACTTGAGACAAGGAGTTATAGCAAATTGAATCTACGCAAATTTCATCCCCTTGTTCAAAAGCATTGCCATGATGGAAAATAAAACCTGCTGTTGTTTCCAGAATTTTTACACCTTCCTGAGATTGTTTCTGTTTGCCCATGCCCTGATTCCGGGGAATGACGATAATTTTGGTTGGTTTATGGGGATAAAACTTGAGGCATTCGCCTGCACCTTTTAATCCTAAGAGAAAAGGAAAGGGATTGAGGGTAACGGGATTTTGGAAGAAAATACAGTAATTAGGTGTAATGGCAAAATCGTGGACAAAGGCAAAGCCGGGTACGCTAACTTTTTGACTATGTAGGAGTTTGCCATCCTGGTTAATTTCGTAAATGGTAATCGTGGTAGAAATACCTGGTTTAATGGCAAAATTCACTAAACAAGGATTACCATTATTCCATTGGCAACTGGGATCGAATCTGGGATGGGCGGAGAAAGCTTCCCCTGGTGCTAAAATTCCATCTAAATAATCTTTACCGATAGTTTCCAGAGTTTTGGGATTGAGGCAATAGGGTTCCGATGCTTCCCAAAGCGCTAAGAGTTTACCGCCCCAGTAAATAACGTTGGTGTTGGCAATTTCTTTATTTTTGAGATCGAAAATATTGGCTAGCCAACCCCCAGGTTTTTGCGTACCGAAAACGCCGCGATAGAGAAATTTACCTGCCTTTTGTTCTGCCACATAACCCTCAGTGCGGACAAAACGATTAATAAAATGAGCCTTACCACCGCGAAATGCGATCGCGCTAATCATTCCATCTCCATCAAAGGGATGCTGGATGCGGATTCCGTTGATATCAAACAAACCGGGACCATTGCGAAATAATGTTCCCTCCAGTTGATGAGGAATCTCCCCTTCAACTTCATCAATCCAGTAATCGTACTCGTTGGGCTGGGATTCATAGCCCATGCTCCAGGCTTTGAGATTGTATGATTTTGATTGTTTGGGTTGGGAAATGTTTTCTTGAGTTAGCATTTGTTTTTGGTTGTTAGTTGTTGGTTTTTGGTTGTTTGTTATTGCTTATTTTGGCATTAATATAAGCATTTGCCATTCCCTATTCCCTTGATACAGGAGAAATAGGAAACTCTGGGATTAAATCTGGAGTCAAAGACTGTCCAACAAGGGAACCTGTAGTTTGATGTTCAAAAACTTCAGCAGGTGGCAATAAATCTGGATTACCTCCTGATTTTAGTTCAGATTGAGGATCGTTTACTGGTAAAAACTTTAAAAATACCAGAGGTAATAAAGATGAAGCATTAGTAATTACTACCAAGAGCCACATATTATCAAAATTAGTCTCAGTTACACCCAGCCAATGGGTAAGTAAAGCACCCAACTCTTGAGACACTAAGGCAGATAAATTCCAAATAGACATCAACAAAGCAAATAAAGTCGCCTCGATTCCCGGAGGACAAAGACGTGCCGAAAGGACTAATACAGGCATCCAAGTAATTTGTCCCATCACAGTTAAAATCGCACTATCCCCCAGACTAAACCAACGATCGTCGATACCCAAACTTCGATTAGCATGAGTCACAAGTAGTAAGTTAGTCATTCCCAACAGAGCAGATAAAACCGTACCCCAACCAATAATAGTACGAAAGGGAACAGATTTAAAGAAGCGCTGGAATAACCATGCACCCAATAAAGCAGTAACACTAGTTACCAACCTAACTCGTCCTAAAAATTCAGGAGGAAATCCTAATTCATTAGTAGTAAAAAAGAAAAAAGCAGAACTTGATGTTGGAGTACATTGCCAGAGGAAGATAAATAACGTCGGTAACAGAATGACCTTTTGAGTAATTGCCCTGCGCAATTCTTTAACCTGATGCTTAACACTCGCACTACTCATCCCAGAGATAGTGTTTTTTTCATCAATTAACCAAGCCACCCCTGAAACAATCAGTGGAAAAGTCGCCGTAACTAAAAAAATCGTTCTCGTACTGAAATGTTCCAACAAGCAACCACTTAAATAAGCCGTAATTAAACCCCCTAAAGCCGAAATACCCCAACAGAGAGATTGGAGGGAACCCGAAGCACTAACAGATTCCTTTCTAACTCTTTCCACCACCAAAGAATCAGCAATCACATCGCTAATCGCCACCGATAGAGAAGAAAAAAAGATAGCTAAAATCGTCGTCCAAACCGTTTCAACTATTGTCCCTAAAGCTATCCAACTCAAAGTCCCTATCAATCCAGATAAAAATAGATAAGAACGTCTTTTATAACCAAATATCGGCAATCCATCCGACAAAAAACCAAACAAAGGCTTCGCCACCCAAGGAGCCATCCCAATCCCAATAAATGCCCCAACCTCAGTTGGACTTAACTTCAAATCATCCTTCAGGAAAAAACTAATCGCCAAAGTCGATAAACCCAAAATCCCCTGGACAAAATATACAGTTAATATAGCAATCAACTCCGGACTAGGTTCATTACCAAACAATAAAGTCTCTTGCCCGAATTTTTTAAGCTTATCCAATCCAGAATCAGAAACCATCAGCAAAAAATCTCCAATACAATCAAAAAACAAGCAACAGTCAAAGCCCAAACCCAAACCAGAAAAAACAGCAATTCCCCAATCCATGAAACACCTCCACAATCCCACTCTAGTCTTTGCGCACCTTTGCGCCTTCCTTTGCGCTCTTTGCGTTAAAAAAAGGATATTTACTCCAACTAATAACTCCCCATCAGCCAAAATTCACAATCGAGACTAAAAGCCCAAAACAATTAACTACGACTGCAATTCATCCAAACGAGCTAAAACTTCCACACTATGAATTACCGGATTTACACCCAAAAACCTTTCCCGCAAGATCCCATCTGGATCGATAATATAAGTATGGCGGAGAGACATAAATCCCATCCAGGAAGCATAAGCTTTACTTACTGCACCATCAGTATCCGCTAAGAGAGGAAATTTCAACCCTTCCGAGTCGCAAAACTCGGCATGAGAATCCACATCATCAGCACTTACCCCCAGAATTTGCGTATTTCTCTCCATATATTTAGGTAAGTCTTGCTGAAAACGACGCGCTTCAATCGTGCAACCCGATGTAAAATCCTTGGGATAAAAATAGACAACCACCCACTTGCCTCGATAATCCGACAGAGATACTTCCCCATCTCCCGTATTTGTAGGCAGGGTAAACTCCGGCGCAGGTTGGTTAAGAGGCAATTGCTTCCCGCCCAGAGCTAATGCTGTCGGCGTGAAGTTTAACCAGCTCAGGCAGGCAATACAGCTTGCCAGGAGAATACTAAGAAAAGTGCGACGAGATAGCATAATCGAGATAAGATGAGAGATTCACTTTACATAAGTTTACAATAATTTATGTATTATGGCAAAAGTTGACTAATGGTGGATGCCTATGAAGCTAGTTACCAGCAATTTGGGTATAAAGCCTCGCCCTAGAAGGGCGAGTTTTGATTAACCAAATAGTAGCCCAGCCTCCACTTTTAGTAGGTCAATATGCAAATTTTCTAAAATGGGATAAAGTCTATATGTCATGATTTGGAGAGCCGCAAGAATCAATGAGTCGATCTAATTCAGAAGCTAGTCCTACAAAAGCCTTAAAACGTAAAGCTACAAGTACAGTTGGTCGAGGCAAAGTCGTTAACCTAAATAGCAAACTCAATTTTTATGAGTGGAGAGATGAATGCGTTGCATTGTTTCTAGGTAACAGTCTTGAACATTATAAAGACTGGGAAGAACCTACTGTAATCGTTTCAGATGGGGCTTATGGTGTTCTCGGTTTTGAAGGAGATACATCCGATCATATTGATTTGCCCAATTGGTATCAGCCTCATATTGAAGAATGGTCAAAAGCAGCAATGCCATCCACAACACTATGGTTTTGGAACTCCGAAATTGGCTGGGCTGTTGTACATCCAATTTTAGAAAAATATGGATGGCGATATGTTAATTGTAATATTTGGAATAAGGGCAAAGGTCACATTGCAGGAAATGTCAACACCGAAAAAATCCGCAGATTTCCAGTAGTTACAGAAGTTTGTGTTCAATATGTAAGAGATGTTAAGTTGAATGAACTTACCTTAAAGACTTGGTTACTATATGAATGGAAGCGGTCTAGATTGCCGTTGCGACGAGCAAACGACGCATGTGGTGTAGTGGATGCTGCCACCAGAAAATATTTTGATCAAGGACATTTGTGGTACTTTCCACCTCCAGAAATGTTTGAAAGGTTAGTCAATTATGCAAATGAGCATGGTACTCCTGAAGGAAAACCTTATTTTTCTTTGGACGGCAATCGATCTTTGACAGGGCAAGAATGGAGCAAAATGCGGTCGAAGTTTAAATGCCCTTATGGTTTTACTAATGTCTGGGATCGTCAAGCGCTAAGAGGTAATGAAAGAGTTAAGATCCCTTCCGGTAAAGCACTACACCTTAACCAAAAACCGCTAGATTTGATGAGGATGATTATTGAGTCATCCAGTGATGAGTATGATGCGATCTGGGAACCATTTGGGGGATTATTTAGCGCATCTTTGGCGGCACGAGAAACCAACCGAAAAGCCTATGCTTGTGAGATCGATCCAGACTATTTCTATTATGGAGTTCAGCGATTTAATCCAGAAGTTCATCAATACTCTCTTCTCTAATTTCTAGGTGCTTTTGGAGCAATTTTTTGATTCTATCTTCTCGACGACTTGATAATAGCTTGTTCCATTCGCCTACTGTCATGCCGTAAACTTCAGCATTATAAATACGCTTCTTAAATTCCTCAATGCCGGGATGGGCAATTCTGTCCATTTTCGCAAAATTAGTATCTAGTCTGTACTTGTATCGTATCAATAACTCTCGTAGAAGTTGTTGATATTCCCTAGTTGGCTTATAAATTTTCCCTTCAGCACCCCACAAATTAACTATTTCTTGAGCTTCTAAAAGCTCATCTATAGAACCTTGAAACTTATAACCACTAGTGTTTGTTTGTTGTAGATTTGCGGTTCTTTGGGTTGTATCTTCTGGTTCTAAAACAAGATAGTCTGGTGGGTTATGATAATGATTATCTCTAGCCAAAGCTACCGACAAACCAGATACAACACACACATCTAGAATGCGAGGTTTTCCATAAATAATTTTCTCAGGTAGCCACGCCAACATCGCGACATGAGTTTGATCGAACTGAAAGTGATTCTGGCTATCTTTGAATCGTGCAGTTATTTCTGTTGCTAAAGGAAACCATGTTTTAATTTCTAATCCTGGCGTTGGTTTAATATCTCCAACAAAAATAGTATCCGGAAATCCAGGATCTTGTCTCTCCCATCTTCCGAATTCCGTAAAATCATCTTGGTTATTTAAGAATTCAACGGTGTTAAATTCAATTAAATTACCCAGGAATGGAGAAAGCTTAGATATAACTTTAGCTAAATTGATTGCTCCATTCACAGTTACAGGTTTAGACAAGTATAAAACATCAAATTTACGTCCCGCTAAATTAGCTATATACTGAGATGCGAGTCTGATTATATCTGAAGTATTCACGATCTTTCCTCATAAAAATATTCAGATATTTGTCGATCAATATCCCTTAAAATGGCACAGGGATCGACACCAATGACGCGAGTAACGATCAGAAACTCAACAACATCCAATCGTCGCTCACCATTCTCATATTTGGCAACGAAAGATTGCGGTTTTTGAAGAGATTTAGCTAGAGATTCTTGAGTGAGTTTCGCTTTCTTGCGGGCTGCAATCATACAGCGACGGAATATGTCATACTCATGGCTGGAGATAGATCTCATTCTGCTTTTGCTTTAGCACTGCGTGTACGTTAAGTACAATAAACCTATTTTAGGATAATCCCAAAACGGGATATTAGCTTGGTGTCCATTGTCAACTGTCCGCTGCTATAGATGTCCTAAGCTCAATGCCTAGTGCTATACGATCAGGCATCTCCTTAGTCAAGAAATTTGCGAAGAAGATGCCTGATGTGGGTAGCTTTTTGCAGGATAGAGATCCCTGAAAAAGCTTTGCCTGTAAAGCTTTCAGCCATAATTATCACCCTGTCAGGACTTTAGCGACATCTATTGCTTTTAAGTGATGGTTAAGCGAGTCACTATAAATCAATAGGCATTATTCTTGAATAAATATTAAGCAATTAAATATTCAAGGTTGACCCCAGCTAAACTGAAATTATCAGGACTAGGAGGAAATACCTAATGGTTGCCGCTACTGAGACAAAACTTCCCGAAGTTTCCAAAGAAAACGCTCTCGTACTTTGGTTTGAAGAAGTAGGAATTGCTGATATTCCTTTAGTCGGTGGTAAGAATGCTTCCCTGGGGGAAATGATCCGACAACTATCACCAAAGGGAGTAAGAGTTCCCACTGGATTTGCCACCACAGCCCATGCTTATCGCTACTTTATTAAAGGTGCAGGTTTAGAAGAAAAACTGCGGGAATTGTTTAGCGACTTAGACGTTGAAGACGTAAATAATTTGCGGATACGAGGCAAGCAAGCGAGGTCTTTAATTCTCAATACCCCATTTCCGCAAGATTTACAAGATGCGATCGCAGATGCTTATCTGAAACTGTGCGATCGTTATGGCTATAATGCGGAATTGTGCGATCGCTTGAGTCCGGAATTTCAAGACGAGTGCAAACAACAAAGTCAAGCAGTGGATGTAGCTGTTCGTTCTTCAGCAACGGCGGAAGATTTACCAGATGCTAGTTTTGCCGGACAACAAGAAACATATCTGAATGTCTACGGCGTGCAAGATGTTTTAGACTCTTGTCATCGTTGTTTTGCTTCTATTTTTACGGATCGAGCTATTTCTTATCGGACAGTAAAAGGGTTCGATCATTTTAATGTTGCCCTATCGGTAGGCGTACAAAAAATGGTCCGTTCCGATTTAGCTTCTTCCGGGGTAATGTTTTCCATCGATACGGAAACCGGATTTAAAAATGCTGCCTTAGTTACCGCCGCTTACGGATTAGGTGAAAACGTGGTACAAGGTGCAGTTAACCCCGATGAATACTTTGTCTTTAAACCTACTCTCAAACAAGGCTATCGTCCCATTTTAGAGAAACGTTTGGGTAGTAAAGAAATTAAAATGGTGTACGAAATTGGCGGTACGAAGCTGACGAAAAATATCGCTGTACCTGAGTCCGAACAAAAGAAATACGCCATCAACGATGAAGAGATTCTCCAGCTAGCACGATGGGCTTGTATCATTGAAGATCACTATTCCGATGTCCGAGGTCAATATACCCCAATGGATATTGAATGGGCAAAAGATGGACTGACTGGTGAACTTTATATCGTCCAAGCTCGTCCCGAAACTGTACAATCTCAGAAGTCTGGTAATGTACTAAAAAATTATCACCTTAAAGGAACTTCTGAAGTATTAGTAAGAGGGCGTGCCGTTGGCGAAATGATTGGGCAAGGTAAAGCCAACGTTATCCTTGATGTTCATAAACTCGATGAATTTGCCGCAGGTGAAGTCTTAGTGACAAATAAGACCGATCCTGACTGGGAACCAATTATGAAAAAAGCTAGTGCGATTGTCACTAACCAAGGTGGACGTACTTGCCATGCTGCCATTATTGCGCGAGAAATGGGTATTCCAGCGATTGTCGGTTGCGGTAATGCTACGGAAGTTTTACAGAGCGGACAAGAAATAACCGTATCTTGTTCCGAAGGAGAAGAAGGACGAGTTTATACTGGGTTAGTACCTTTTGAAATTCAAGAAACTCAACTAGATAACTTACCTAAAACCCGCACCAAAATTTTAATGAATGTGGGGAATCCCGAAGAAGCATTTGGATTATCTGCACTTCCTTGCGATGGAGTAGGTTTGGCACGGTTAGAATTTATTATTGCTAACCACATTAAGGCACACCCCTTAGCTTTATTAAAATTCGACGAACTTGACGACGCTTTGGTAAAAAGGGACATTTATAAAATGACCTACCTCTACGAAAGAAAGGCAGACTTCTTCGTAGATAAACTTGCCCACGGAGTTGGGACAATTGCGGCTGCATTTTATCCCAATCCAGTAGTAGTCAGGATGTCTGATTTCAAGAGTAACGAATATGCCAATCTTTTGGGTGGAAGACAATTTGAACCCCACGAAGAAAACCCGATGATTGGTTGGCGCGGTGCATCTCGTTATTATGATGAAAAATACCGGGAAGCTTACGGTTTAGAATGCAAGGCAATTAAACGGGTACGGGATGAAATGGGCTTAACTAATGTCATTCCCATGATTCCTTTCTGTCGCACTCCCGATGAAGGGCGGAAAGTACTAGCGGAAATGGAAACCCATGGACTGAAACGAGGTGAAAACGGCTTAGAAGTCTATGTAATGTGTGAAATTCCCAACAATGTGATTTTAGCCGATGAATTCAGCGAAGTTTTTGATGGATTCTCGATTGGATCTAATGACCTAACTCAGTTAACATTAGGTTTAGATCGCGACTCTGCCTTAGTAGCTCATATTTTTGATGAGCGGAATGAAGGAGTCAAGACGATGGTGCGGATGGTAATTGAGAAGGCTAAGAAAAATCATCGCAAAATTGGAATTTGCGGTCAAGCACCAAGCGATTATCCTGAATTTGCTAAATTCTTAGTTGAGTTGGGAATTGATTCAATGAGTTTGAATCCAGATTCCGTTTTGAAGACTCTCTTGATGGTAGCAGAGGTGGAAGCGACTCAGGGTTAGTTTTTAATTCTGTCTTGTAGTGAGGATTTACCAGGGAAGTTACTTACGAAGTAACTTCCTATTTAAGTTTATTAATTATACATCGCGATCGAACTCGATGGGATTTATAGCGCTACGCATTAAGGTTAGGACATATTCTCAAACTACGTTGTTCTTAATTCAGGATTGAAGTTAAAACAACGTCCT
>DOIX01000147.1:346-2431 GCA_003511885.1 Cyanobacteria bacterium UBA11153 | reverse complement strand
GTTAGGACATATTCTCAAACTACGTTGTTCTTAATTCAGGATTGAAGTTAAAACAACGTCCTAACGTGTCTTGGTAGTGCTATAATTCGCAATTCCCTTAAGTTAATCCTGTAAATCGTAAGATTGTCATATCCTTGCCGCAGTTACGCAAACCATCTATCTGTAGAGTGCCCTCCGCGAAAGCTAACGCACCATCCACTATTGATAGCGTGACTGCGTAACTCCTAAAATCGTAAGATTGTCATATCCTTGCAACAGGATCGTCACAATGACTGAGTAAAATAAAGTTATAAGATTCCTTTCGGTAATGAATACTAATGCTCTTCAGGGTAGCTTGGAGGGCATTTTTTTTTCCTTAATCTCTAACAAACCAAGAGTACGCTCTGCTACCATATACCGAAAGGTATACTCAAGCACTTCCAAGAAATTAACAGCTTGTCTTGGTGAAGATGCCCAAACAGTGATACCATGATCTCGAATCAGTAAGGCACTGAGAGACGGAGGAGTTGCCTCAAAGCGATCGCAAATATCCCGTGCAATCTGAGATACATCCAAATGATTGGGAAATATTGGGATATCCACTTGGGGATTTTCCTCCCATACCCCCAATCCTTTCAACATTTCCAATGGTGGTAAGGGCAAATTATCCCCATCAGTAAAACGAGAAACTAGATTTCCCTCAATGGAATGAACGTGATAGCACGCCTGTGCTTCAGGAAACAGGGAGTAGATAGCTTGATGAATACTGGTTTCCGCAGAAGGACGAACATCAGGACGAGGTTTATGAGCGATTGTACCATCCAATTCCATCCGGATCAAATCAGTACTGGTTAATTCCCCTTTATTACATCCACTTCCAGTAATCCAGAAACTACCATCCGGTATCCGCACTGACAGATTTCCAGCAGTCCCCATCATCCATCCTAATTTATAGAAGTGACTCGCCGCCGCAATTATCGTTTCTCTGGGATTAGTTTCCATTCTGTCTTATTGGCTATTAGTTATTGGTTGTTAGTTTGTTGATGATTAGACATCTCCAGAAATTAGGTTTTCATCTAGACAAGGTAAGGGTTTGAGATTATTTTAGGCAGAAGTCAACGGTTGTTTGTCTCCCCATCCCCCATCCAGCGCCTCGATAACTCTTGGCGAATGTCAAAAAAGTCATCCCATGGGATGTAGGGATGATGGCGTTGAGCCAAATATTGACTGAGGCGATCGCGAGCAAATATCATTGAGGCAGAAAGTGCCATATTTAAGTCTGTTACCGAATCTCCAATCCCAATTTTCTCATCGGCTGGGTATTGTGCCATTACCTTTACTTTAGAGACTAACTCCGTATCTCCCTCAAACTCAGAAAATACTTGTAAAAATTCCCCACTAGTATCGATATCCACAGCATAAATCCCCGCCACTCGCTCCAACAAAGACTCTCCCGATTTACCGCCACGACTCAATACCGTTTCCACCATATCCCGCAAACCACCAGAAACCACAATCAACGGTATGCCCAATTCATCCAGAAAATCCAGTAATTCTGGAAAACCAGGGCGAATTGAGGCAGCTTGGGCATAAGCAATAATTTCTGGATAACAACTTGAGGGAATTGATTCTAACATCTGACGGACACCTTCCCGCAAGGTTAACCGCATCCCGTATATTTCCGGAATTACTCGCGCCGATACCTCTGGTGCAAAATCCTTCAGCATTCCCGCAAAGGTTTCCGTTGCCGTAATCGTACCATCAAAATCACAAAAGACTACTCGTTTCATAGGTGGTTAGAGGTTGGAGGTGAGAAGCAAAACAATTGAATATAGCGAGGGACTAGAAGTTAGGGGCTATTGGCTTGGGAAGAAAGCTGTCTCATCAAGGGTTTGAGGAATTGAGAATGTCTTAACCGCCCTAGTGGTTGCTGTGCATCAACAACGTCATGAAGAGAAGCGATAAGCCTTCGTGATAATTGTCAACTGTCCACTGTCAACTGTCCACTGTCAACTGTCCACTGTCAACTGTCCACTGTTTTTTGTTGCTAAGATCGAGAAAGAAAACTATCCTGGTCGTATAGCGAGGGACTAGGGGCTAGGGGCT
>DOIX01000147.1:0-129 GCA_003511885.1 Cyanobacteria bacterium UBA11153 | reverse complement strand
CGATCGCATCGTGAAGGATTAAAACTAGGCAAGCTCGCCAACATAGCATTTCCGTAAGCTCTCAGGCAAGCACAAAGCCATCCCACCATTTAATGTACATATTCCCTCTCCCCTCCAGCCCCCAGCCCC
>DOIX01000148.1 GCA_003511885.1 Cyanobacteria bacterium UBA11153 | reverse complement strand
AAAATTAGGTTTTGAGCTTGACAGTGCAAGGGTTTGAGATTGTTTTTTGGAGAGGTCTATTATACATCTCCAAAAAATAATCTCAAACCCTTACCCTATCTAGATAAAAACCCCGTTTTTGGAGATGTCTATTGGATACCGCGACTTTTATTACTTTGGGGCACAGAGCTAGAGATTCTCTGTGATTTCCTGTTACTATAACTCAACCAGTCCGTACTTGATTTAGAGAGAGAGGAGTACACGATGCCAACCCCTACTGAACAAGAAATTCGAGCGTTTGTGGGAAATAATTCTGGTTACTATCTCAGTAGATGGTCTGCTTTTCTATCTGGAGAAGGGAATGAATCTGGCTTCAATGTTGCTGCTTTTTTGATTTCTGGGCTTTGGTTGCCATACAGAAAGATGTACAAAATTACCTTGATCTTTTATGGGATTATCGTTGCTGAATCTATACTTGAATACATTTTATTTGTCGGAATTTTAAACTATGAAGAACCACCAGTAGTTTTAAGTAATATCCTTGGTATTGCTTTGGCAATGATTTGTGGAGTTTATGGAAATCGTTGGTATTACTCACACACCTGTAACAAGATTGATAGGTTGCGACGGTTAAATTTATCGGAAGAGTCTCTAAAGCAGGCTCTCAGGAGATGTGGTGGAACTAGTTGGTTTGCAGCAGTAGGATATTTAATGATGTCTCTAATTGTACTGATGGTAACATTGGGTACTATAATTGTGCTGTTAGGGTTAGATTGAGGCTAAATGTATCTTCTACCCTTGATGAATGACTGTCTAGGTTAAGATCTAGCAACAACAGTTACTAACATCTACTATATTGTCCAAAAAGCAGCAGATATTTTATTGTATTGAGATTGCAGCAAGATCTCAGATCCCCTGACATGGGCAGGTGCGATCGCCTATAATTAGGCCAACCAAAATAAGTAAAATAACCCCGATCATGTCTCCTCCTGAAGTTTACTACAACCACCTCACCCCCCAAAGCTTCCTCGATCGCAATGCTGCGGTATTCCGTAATAAACCTGCGGTAATATACCGGGAAAAACAATGGAGTTATCAAGAATTTGCCCAGAGAGTTAAGCAGCTTGCTAGTGCTTTACAGGGATGGGGCTTAAAAAAAGGTGACAGAGTTGCCTTCCTTTGTCCCAATATTCCCCAGATGATTGAAGCACATTTCGGCGTGCCTTTAGCTGGTGGTATTTTGGTAGCGATTAATATTCGTCTTGCGCCCAAGGATATTCGGTATATTTTAAATGATTCTGGGGCGCGTTTGTTATTTGTTGATAAGGAGTTATCTAATTTAGTAGCACCAATACGGGATAAATTAGAGACAGTGGAAGCTATTGTGAATATTATAGATGAGGAAGCTAAAGTTACTGGGGAAAATTTGTCTGATTTAGATTATGAAGGTTTCTTAGCTACCGAGGCATCTGAATTACTGATATCTCCTTTAGAAGACGAAAATGATTTAATTTCCATTAACTATACTAGCGGTACTAGCGGCAAACCGAAAGGAGTGATGTATACCCATCGCGGGGCTTACTTAAATGCTTTGGGTGAAGCTTTGGAATTAGGAATGGATAGTCGCACTGTCTATTTGTGGACTTTGCCCATGTTTCATTGTAATGGGTGGTGTTTTACTTGGGGCGTAATCGCGGTTGGGGGGACTCATGTTTGTTTGCGGAAGTTTTATCCAGAAACGGTTATTTCTTTACTCATGTCTGAGGTAATAACTCATTTTTGTGGTTCCCCGACTATTTTAATTATGTTAGTCAATGATAAAGCCATTAAAACCTTAAAATTATCCCATAAATTACGAGTCGCTACCGCAGGCGCACCACCTTCACCGACGATTATTCAATCTATGGAAGAGTTGGGGATTGAAATTACTCATGTTTATGGTTTAACTGAAACTTATGGTCCCCATAGTGTCTGTGAATGGCAAGCCCCTTGGGATGATTTACCAATGGATGAAAGGGCAAAATTAAAAGCCAGACAAGGTGTACCTTATATTCATGCCGCCGAGATGCGGGTGGTGGATGAAAATATGAATGATATTGCTGCTGATGGTATGACGATGGGGGAAGTGGTGATGCGGGGAAATAATGTGATGAAGGGTTATTTTAATGATGTGGAGGGTACTAAAAATGCTTTTCGGGGTGGGTGGTTTCACAGTGGTGATTTAGCAGTGGTTTATCCTGATGGTTATATTGAGCTGAGGGATCGGGCGAAGGATATTATTATTAGTAGTGGCGTGAATATTTCTACGATTGAGGTGGAAAGGGCAATTTACAAACATCCGGCGGTATTGGAAGTGGCGGTAATTGCAATTCCGGATGAGAAAAGGGGTGAGGTGGCTAAGGCTTTTGTGACTTTAAAGCCGGAGATGGTGGTAAGTGAGAAGGAGGTTATGAGTTTTTGTCACCAACATTTAGCTGGGTTTAAATGTCCCAGGGAAGTGGAGTTTTGTGAGTTACCGAAGACTGCGACAGGGAAGGTACAGAAGTTTTTACTGCGGGAGAAGGAATGGATGGGTTTTGAGAAAAGAATTCATTAGACATCTCCAGAAACTAGGTTTTCATCTAGACAGGGTAAGGGGTTGACATTATTTTTTGGAGATGTCTATTGATTTTTTGTGGGTAGTGGGGAAAGGGCTTACGCTTATGTGAAGGTGGGGTGTTTTTTTACACAGAGGTACGGAGAGGTTTCTACAGAGGTACGGAGAGGGTGGTGGTATTTCTGAGGTACGGAATAAAGTTTTATTTCCTTAAACTTTGACTGGATATCCACTTAATATAGATGATAAGTTATCATCTATTGATTTGAGTGAGAAGGTCTCATGGTAATGGGGTGGAAGGATATTTTTTTTTACGCAAAGAGCGCAAAGGGAAACGCAAAGGACGCAAAGGTTTTTGGGGGTGGTTGGGTTTTGAGGGCAATCCTGATACCCCTCTCCCTGAAAAAAAAGTTACGTTACATAACTTAATAAATGAGTGGAGGCTGAAAGCCTTATAACTTCGTTAAATTTATTGAGATTAATTATTAATTATTAACGAGATTGCGTTGTTTCAGCGATCGTGGTAGAATAATCCAAAGGCGGGCTAATGACCTTTTCTTTGTTTTACACGTTATTGTGATTCAATTCAATATTCTCTTATTTTAATCCAAAATCTCGATAATTCCTAATTGCCCATCTAGCCAAACTCGCTGATTATTTCTTAACAACTGAGTGGCATTATGGACATCCATTACGGCTGGAATTCCATATTCGCGGGCGACAATTGCACCGTGGGAAAGTTTTCCGCCTACTTCGGCAATTAAACCTCCGGCTTGGGCTAATAATGGTGCCCAACCGGAATCGGTGTAAGGTACGACTAATATTGTTTGTCGGTCAATTTCTGGTATTACCTGTAAGTTGGTTAAAATTTTGATCCATCCTTCAATTTGTCCGCTACTTGCACCAATTCCTTCTAGTCTTCGGCCGGATGTTTCTAGTTGGGTTGGGGTGGTAAAAGATGTGGCGGGAGGATTGCCATAAACTAGGGGAGGTATGTTGGTTAGTTGGCGATGCTCTTCTAGTTTTATGCGTCTTTGTTCGATTATTTGGGGTAATTCGGCTTTTAGTCTTCTATCTGTATCTGCTACCAATTTCTGAATTTCTCCAAATTCCAGAAAGAAGATATCTCCGGCTTGAGATAACATGCCTGATTCTCGCCAATTGGTTTCTAGTGCGACAAAACTCCAACGGAGTTGGGCTAGGAGTTGGGAGTAGATTTCGGTGACTTTTCCTTTCAAGTTGAGACGTGTTTGTACTACTTCGGCTTGCCATCGCTGATGTTTTAATGGGGTAGGAGTTGGTGGCGGTTGGCAGATAAATTGAGTAAAGAGTTGTCGCACGGATTGAGGATCTTCTTTCCATCTGGGTATGGCTATGTCTGTGGCGACTTCGCTAAGGTAGCCGTATTCTTCGAGAAATTGATTAAACTGTTGTAAAATAGCATCGCCATCAGGATTTTCGGCAATGGTGGTAAAGAGGACAGCGGAATTTTCAGCAGCGATGTTTTTGAGGTTGAGGAAATGCTGGGCATTTGCTGCTAATCTGGATAGCGATCGCAAACTGGCAATTTCTGGTGTTTGGCTGTTGTCTAATTCTTTGTCTTTGACTTTGAGGAGTGTTTGCCTTAATGACATGCTTAAGGGAGCCATAATACTGTAGTAGGTGGCTCTTTTTAAGGTTTTGAGGATTATTTCTATTCTTTGGAGGATGGCTTCTGGTGGTAATTCTGATGGGTTTTGATTTTTTAGCTCTTTGATGGCAATGCTAAATATTTTTTCATCATCTAGGGCAAATTCTGTATCTAAGTTCCATTCTTTACCCAAGAGGCGGATTAATCCTGGTATATTTTGTAAGGTAGAACTCAGTGGCGGTTTGGTAAATTTAGTGCCTCTGGTGAGAAATTCGAGGCTTTCTGGTGGTAAGCCCATCCGCTGAAAAATAGCATTTAATATGGTAGCGTTGAAGTAGGCACAGGAGTAATGAAGGGTAGCCATGTCATTGAAATCAATTTCATTTACTTCTTTACCTAAAACTAGGGTAAAAATTTCTCCCCAAACTCCACAAGTTAATGGTCGATTAATTGACCAAGTTAGGTTTCTAATGAAGCCAGGAATGACTTCTGCTGCAATCTTCCGCGTCCAAATTGGTTGTAGGGTTGTAATGGGACGGCTTTGTAGTAACCACAATTCCTCACCATCATAACTCCATTCTATATCTTGAGGAATCCCGTGATAGCGATCTTCTATTTCACGGGCTAGGATAGCCACTTTTTCAAGTAAAGCTGGAGGTAAATTTCCACTTCCTTCTATTTGGACGATGGGGAATGGGGACTGGTGAGTTGGAGTGGAGAGTGAGGGGGGATTTTTTATCTCTTCTATTTCTACTATATTTTTCCTTCTATTGTCTTTAGATCTTATTTTTCTTTCCCACTTCTCTCCTCTCTCCTCTAATCTCAAATAAACCTTATATTCTTCTGGTGTAAATTTACCGGATACTACTCTAGTGGCATCTCCTGGTAATCCTTCAATTATGACGGCATCGCCTGGTTGAAAAATGGGATCTCGACTAAAAGCGACACCGGAAAAAACACCCTTAATTTGTTTTTGAATTAGTACAGCCATGGCTCTATCTGACAATTCTGCTCCTCCGTCACTATTAGAGCTAGTAAAGTCTTGCCGATATTGGGTAGCTGATGCTTGATTATAAGATGCTAAAACTTGAATAATGGCTGCTTGTAACTCAGATGGATTATTAACATTTAAAATACTTAAATATTGTCCTGCGGCCGAAGAGGATTCCGAGTCTTCTCCTATAGCTGAGGAACGGACTATTAAAGGTTCAGATTCAGAAATTGGCAAGTACTCAATCAGTGGCCCTGCATCATCGCCCGGTGGCAATACCCATCCCGTAGGTACAGGATAACCCCAACGCTTTAATTGTGATAAGGTTGCTGCCTTTTGCCCGAATTTATCAGGATCTAGTGCATCATCTAAACAAATAATAGCTTTATCGCCCCTAAAAAAACGAAACATACTTTGAGACTCCACCTCTGCCGATTGTGGGGAAAGATCTAAATCATCAGGAATTTGGCGATAAATCCAAGCCATTAATAAGCCCAGACAAATCGCCATAGCAATTCTCGCTAAATCCTTAGGGTGTAAGAGGGCTAAGACAAAGGGAAATAAAATTAAAATACCGATACGTCCGCTAGTGCGATCGCGAAAAATCGTAAAACCAATACCCCCAATTAAAAATATCAACAATACAGCCTGAATATCGTGTACCACAAATCCCCACACCACATTCGTCGTCCCCGCACCTTTCCCCATCCAGTAACGACCGATAACTAATATAATCAGAGCCATTAGCTCAAAAGCAGGTACAGTCGGAAAAAAATAACGAGCCAGCAAGACAGCCGCAATTCCCTTAAAAGCTTCCGAACATACTGCCAAGATACCTACCATCCGTCCCCCGTGATAGAATGCCGCCGATACTGAGATATTACCAGTACCTATTTCTTCCAGTTTACGACCTGTTAAACCAGATGTAATCCAAGAAATCAACGGGATTCCGCCCAAGAGAAGACAGATTAAAGATAAAATAAGCGTAAATGCGATCGCAGATAACAGAGTCACAAAATTTTCACGAGTAGGGAATCGGGAATTTAGTCATTAGTCATTGTTCATTAGTCATTGTTCATTAGTCATTAGACATCTCCAAAAATAATCTCAAACCCTTATCCTGTCTAGGTGAAAACCTAATTTCTGGAGATGCCTATTGGTCATTAGTCATTGGTTGTTAGTTGTTAGTCATTGACTAATAACAACCTAATTACCTTCCTAATCGACAAGAAGCATAAATATCGTGATATTCCACATAAAACCTACCATCTCTCACCTCTCTACGCATTGGCTTCCCCGTCCAAATTTCCACAGACACCCACTCACCTGCTTGCTTAAGTTCATATCTATTGCCAAAAGGGACTAAATCGTCAAAAATAACTGACCAATGAGATGGAGAAATTTCCCAAGCTTGAGGGGGTATGATTCCCTCCTGTTTGCGCTCCTTATCGTAAATAGGGATAATAATTTGGGGGAAGAAATGTACCCGCGTCACCACAGGATTTATACACCTACCTTCATGACAAACAAACTCTAGAATAGTATCCCAATCATAGATCGGTTGACGTTCTCCAACATACCAATCATCTTCAGCAATACAAATTGCTCCCATTAACCATACCAACTTTGAGATAATCCGATTGACGCGCTGACTATCGCGACGGATTAATTCAATTTCTAAAGGAGTAAATTTTCTATTTTTTGGTGTCCAGTTAGGAGTCCACAGTTGAAAAGATATATTTCCGTCAATGGGGATAGTTGTGAGGGTGAGATTGGGCGTTGCTTCCTTGGGGCGCAATGCCTTAAGGAGTTCTGATTTAATAAACTCCGACATTGATGCTAAAATTGGTAATGGCTAATTATCAATGGCTAATGGCTAATTGGTAATGGCTAATGGGTAGTCGTGAAAATTTTTAGTTATACCATTAATCATTCGGTATCTAGAAACTAGGGATAAGAAAGCAATTAACCATTAACCATTCATTAACCATTAGCCACCCAGGCTAATACCCAGCTTCTTCTTCATATTCCGGTATTTTAGTCTTGTCGGGAATATTGATGCGCGGAGGCTTATAAGCTTCAGGCTTGACATCATCATCCCAAGCATCGCCCTCCACTTCATAATCGTCATAATCATCTTCATATTTACGCTTATAATTATCCGATTGAGAATAGCCTCGTTCTTCATACTGACGAGAATCCTCTGGACGATTATCCCATTCATCACCCCAGTTGTCCTGTTCTAGTTGGGCATATTTTTTCGGTTCTACCACTTTATTGCGGATGGGCTCCGGTTCTTGCCAATCGTCATCCCAGGTTTCTTCTACAGGTTTAGGTTTCTCTGTATTTTTATTCATCGGTGGCTGAATAGGAATTCCGGTTCCCAGTTGATTGCTGGGCTGGGCTACTGGTGCATAGTAACCTTCCTCTTCATCTCGTTCCCAAGGGGGCGAGCCAATACCCAGACGTTCTAATAGTCCTACTGTAAGCTGAATCAGTCTCTCTTGAGAACCTTCAAATACGATCAATCTATCTGGCCCACTGCTAGCAATTTCATCAATTGGCAGCTCATAAGTACTAATTACTTGGTCGGGAATTTGAGGCAACCCAATTGAAGCAATAATTAAAGATACTAATTCTCCATTATTAACATTAAATTTGAAGCCCCGCACTCTACCTAACAAGTCACCCGTTTCGGTAATAACTTCGCTATTGATCAGGGTACTATAGGCATCAACATCAATATCTTCAATGACATCTTCATCCTCAACTAGGATCACATCACCTATTTGTTGAATGGTGTTAAGAAACATGTATCGTGGCATCCCAGCCACCGAGAGGAGGTTATCTCGCAGCCCCAAAGCCACAATCTCCCGTCGATCGATATCCACTAATAGTTCCTTCACGACTCCCAGGCGCTTACCATCACGGCGGGTAATTACCTGAGTATTTAAAACATCCGATCTTTGACGAATTAGTTCACTTCTCATTATGTTTTTCTATCCCGATCTCAACTCCTGATGGATTGTCAATATTATTCAACATTAAGAATCAAATTTAATCCACTTATCCTTTTTCCTTAGTTGTAACTTCAGTCCTAAGACTTGTGTATGGATCTATCCCGGCTTGGGTAGCACCAACAGTATATTTGGAAGACTCTATCATGGGTCGGGATAGACTTACAAGTATAAATGAGCCTGTTATTCGATCATTCTAGCCAATCGATCGAGATTTGGGCGATCGCAAAGCATATCGAGTTCCTCACAGGGGTAGAGGGGGATGGGGGCTAGGGTTGTGGGGTATACTCACTCCCTAAGTGCGATTCAGGTAGAGAGAGCTACAGTCCTTCACTATCTATAGCAACCGCCACCATCGGTTAAGGCATCAATAACACTTCATGA
>DOIX01000186.1 GCA_003511885.1 Cyanobacteria bacterium UBA11153 | reverse complement strand
AACCCCGCCGTAGAATTAATTCTACGGCTAATAGCTAAAGTCCATTAAAATGGACTGAAATTATTATTCCAGTCAGTTTTAACTGACTTAAGCTATTAGGCAGTGGTTTGAACCACTGCCGGGTTATCGGTACTGCTGCAAGTTGTCAGTTTCAACCAACTTAAGCTGTTAGAGGTGAGAATTTATTCTCTTTTCCCGCATAATATAAATCAAAAAATATCTGCGTTTATCCGCGTTTATCTGCGGTTAATCACCTCAAACCCCTCTAACCCAAACAAGCCGCCAAATCCTCATCCGGGGTAGTAATCGCCTGCAAATGATACTTATCCGACAATAACTTAAACACATTGGGGGAGATAAAAGCAGGCAAAGTTGGCCCCAAACGAATATCCTGAATCCCCAAATAAAGCAATGTCAATAAAACCGCCACTGCCTTTTGTTCATACCAAGAAAGAATCATTGACAGCGGCAATTTATTCACATCCACATTAAAGGCATTTGCCAAAGCCAAAGCAATCTGAATTGCTGAATAAGCATCATTACATTGCCCCACATCCATTAACCGAGGAATACCACCAATATCTCCCAATTCCTTATCAAAGAAACGGAATTTGCCACAAGCAAGAGTTAACACGACGCAATCTTTAGGTACTTTTTCTACAAACTCAGTATAGTAATTTCGATCCGGTTTTGCACCATCACAACCACCAACTAAGAAAAAGTGCCGAATATCTCCTCGTTTCACTGCTTCAATTACTTCACCAGCCACATTTAATACTGCATTCCGGGCAAAACCTGTAGTTACTTGCCGCAATTCTCCATCTTCGGCAAATCCCGGCATTTCTAATGCCTTTTGGATAATCGGTGCAAAATCAATAGTAAGATGAGAAGGAGATAAATGAGTTACTCCAGGCCAACCAACTGGCCCAACAGAGAAGAGTTTATCCATGTAAGCTTCATGAGGTGGCATTAAGCAGTTAGTTGTAATTAAAATTGGACCAGGGAATTTAGAAAAATCCTTGGTTTGATTCTGCCAAGCCGTACCATAATGTCCGTAAAAGTGGGGATATTTTTGTTTTAATTCCGGATAACCGTGAGCTGGTAATAATTCACCGTGAGTGTAAACTAAAATTCCCGTATTTGCAGTTTGTTTCAGGAGTTCTCCTAATTGTTTGATGTCATGCCCGGAAACTAAAATCGCCTTACCTTTTTTAGCACTAAGAGGAACTAAAGTTGGTGTAGGATGACCATAAGTACCCGTATTGCCAGCATCAAGTAGTTCCATTGCCCGCAAGTTCATTTCACCAACTTTCAGCGCCATATTTACCCAATCATCCAAAGTAAGATCCGGGCGATTTATCGCAGCTAAAGCTTCGTGACAGAAAGCATAAATTCTGTCATCTTCTTGTCCGAATTCTTGAGCATGGAAGGCGTAAGATGCCATCCCTTTAACGCCATAAGTTACAGTGAGGCGAAGTGAAAAAATATCTAAATTACTAGCAGATTTACTAATAAATTCGTATTCGATATCTTTCCCCTGCTGGACTAAATCATCCTCAAAATCTGGAGTAAAACAAGCCAAATCAGACCATTCAATTGAACCAGCTTGCTGAAGTTGCGCTTTTAAATTTTCGCGCAGTGCGATCGCGCGATGGATATACTCAATAAAACTCTTAGTGCTAAAATTGACATTAGTCATCGTCGCAAACAGTGCTTCGCAGGTGAAAACATCAATCTCATGAGTATTTTCACCCAATTCACGCGCCTTGAGTGCCACCTGCGACAATCCCCGCAAACAGTGAATTAATAAGTCTTGTAAAGCATTAACTTCGGGACTTTTCCCGCAAGCACCCCATTGATGACATCCTTGCCCGCTTGCAGTTTGTTCGCATTGTTCGCAAAACATAGTTCAGATCTCCAGTTAACATTTGCTTCTCTCTCTACTTTATAAAATATGAATCAAAAACACCTTGACTTAAGTCAAATCATAAAAAATTTTAGATTTTGTTAATCTTTATCACCCACGAGAAGCGATTAGATAGTGCGCGTTAGCTTCCCATAACGCACCCCACATCAACTCCCTTCTTTCCGTACCTTTGCGCTCACCTTTGCGTACCTTTGCGTTAAAAAAAAGTGAACAATAAATCATCAGAAATTACAGAATTTATCGCCAAAATCCAGCTATGGCGAGGCTTGCCAGAAGATCAACTTGATGCTATAGCGCAAATTGCGATCGCTAAAACTTATCCTAAAGGTGAAATTATCTTTAATGAAGGCGATGAAGGCATCGGCTTCTTCGCAGTCAAATCGGGCAGAGTTAAAGTATTCAAACTATCTACTGACGGTAAAGAACAAATATTACATTTTTTTACTGCCGGAGATCATTTTGCCGAAGTACCAGCTTTTGATGGACAATGTTTTCCCGCTTCTGCTGCCGCCTTAGAGAAAACTGAACTATTATTTTTCCCCCGTACCTCTTTTCTGGTACTTCTCCAACAACACCCCAATTTATCCATCAATATCATCGCAATTTTTGCCCGTCATTTACGCCGATTTGCCCAAATCATTGAAGATCTTTCTTTTAAAGAAGTACCCGGTAGATTAGCCGCATATCTCCTCTATCTTAGCGAACGAAATGGTACTCTTGAAGAAGTGGAACTTGATATGGCAAAGAGTCAATTAGCAGCTTTTTTGGCGACGATTCCAGAAACACTATCGCGTGTTTTTGCTAAGTTAAGTCAAGAAGGATTGATTGCCATTGATGGAGCAAAAATTGAAATATTAGACAGACAGCGATTAACCGAATTAGCCGCAGGCAAAAAGTAATATGGAAGTTTCTTATTTGTTTTCTGTCTCCCCAATAACTTATTACCAATAACCAACTTCTCACTTTAAATTTAGCCGATTTCGCACCAAAGTTTCTGTCATCTCCGCCAACCTATCCAATTTAACCTTCTTTTCCTTCGCACTTTTCTCATATTCTTGCTTCCGGATTAAAGCTTGACGCGCCAAATCTTCTCGATTTTGTTTGAGAGCTTTAATCGCCACCTTCTGCCAAGCCTTAATTTCCTGTACTTCTTGATTATATTGTGGCTGGAGAGTATTCCAGATTAATTTAATATCTGCTATAGCTTTATTAAACATTTTGTCAGCTTTTTCTCTATCGCTGCCGCGCACAGCTTCCGCGATAGGTTCGGATAATTTCTCTGTATCCATTTGACTTATAATTGGAATAAAGTCTCTAATTTGCCTGCTATCACTAACACCAGTTTTACACCAAGTCGCCAAATGTTCGCAGTTATTGTAAAGTAAGTTATATTTCTTTTCCCCCAATCTACTTTCAGCTCGTTTGATGACGACATCAGGAATAAAATGGGTAGGATACTTCCTCACATAAACTTTATTACCTTTAGAAAAAGTAGCAAAAGAAGTCCGCTCAACTGTTTCGCTAGGTTTGCGGTAATGAATTACCGTACCATCTCCACAGTCAATGCCATGATGTTCGTACACACCCTGAAGGTTGAGAAATTCTCGATAAACGTAAATTTGATCGCCTCTTGCCATATTCTGGATCGATTACGCTTGATGTATAACTAACATAGTAGTTGAAAAATGAATAAGATGCAATTAGGAGTTACTCAAAGCATCTATTGTGTTATAATATTATATTCGATCTTGCCAGAGATAAAATTAACCAAAGGATACCCTAGAAACCTATCGCCAACTAATTCAAAAGATGCTCGCCGAGCGTACTAAAATTCCTTATGCTTAAGGGGGATCTTCAATTGAAAATCCCCTTAATTTATTTATTTCTCTCTTGCCTGTTGCCCGTTGCCTCTTCCCTCTTCAATAACTATTTTTTTTCGCATCCGATGCCATCCTCATCATCATCAAATTTATGGGGATCTGGCGATTGGACTTGGAAATTTCGGTGTGGGATATCTTTGCAATCAAGATCTGGTGGCGGAGGTGCAATGCAAACAGTCGGGTAAGACGAGTCGCAATTATTCCCAGTATCAGCGTTTGATGGAGTAATCGTCACGATCGCAACCATTATCAAAACACTAACCAAGAGGTGAATAGCTTTCATATTAAGGATAAAAAATTTTTTTTATTATATCATTTATAGCAAACCCCAGGGCGGCCCCGACATTCTCAATTCCTCAAACCGTTGATTTGACAGCTTTCCGATCGATCTAATAGCAAGAAATCCCCTGGCGATAATCCCAAAAATGTCAAGAGTAATTGTCCTGAAAAAAGAGAGGAGGAAAAAGAGACATCCGTAATATTAGAGATTGCCTCCTGATTCCCTCCTGCCTATTTGATAATTGCCAGAGCTTTACCAGTAAAGGAAGGAGCGCTCTATTTTCCGCCGTAATAAAAGAGAACTTCTTTATCTTGAAGCCCAGCAAAACCAACATCAATGAGCATTTGATTCAATTCCTCTTGAGGAATGTGTTTCGCACCAATCCGCACAATACGCGATCGCATTGTATTCGATACGCCCCGGCGCTGTCTTCCTCCTTCCAGTGCCATCACCTGATGATAAAGCTCCAACTTATCAGGAGGAATGGGGGAACCGTCAAAATCAATACCTGTAGCAATGGCTTTATCGACGGCATCTGCACCTAATTTACTTTCTTCTGCATCTAATTGGCTTTCTGAGGACATATCTAGAGAGATGATGGGTACAGGGGGTATTGTACCAGGTGCTATCCTCCTAGCAACGGGATATTTAGGGAAAAGCGCAAAGAAAAAGAGGCCAAGGTTTTCAGAGAATCTACCTTGCCCCTTTTTCCTAGGATATCTTGATGGGCGACCAGGGGCTCGAACCCTGAACCACCAGATTAAGAGTGTGTCCTAGACAAAAATCAACAAAGAAGCGCTACACTATATATGGTGTACTAGCGATACGTACTCTATATGTATGGTAGTTCCGTGGGTTATGCCGTCCTTCACGATTTAATCTATCGTGAGAGGCTAGTTCAATATTTTGATTGGTGGTATCCCGATCAAGGATTTAATTGGATGGGATTGGGGAATGAGAAAGCCAGGGAAGTAATTGACCTTGCTGTAAAACATGGCAAGAAATTAAGAGGAAATAGCCTCGCTTCAGCTACGTTCAAGGTAACAAGTGATGTTACGAAAAAATCTGCGATCGCTCATTTGGAAGCCATTATTTCTCAATTCCCAGAAATTATTTGCTGGGATGCAATCCATGAATCTATGGGAGATAATGGGCATCCAAGAAATTGCGCATGGAGGAAGGGATTGGGATCTGAATGGGAGAAATTGATTCTTACCTGGGCTAATAAAATTCGACCAGATATCCAGCTATTTTATTGCGATTATTTTCGCACTAAAATCAAGTGGAAGAGTTGTTACGAAAAAATTAAAAGTTGGGTTGAGAACGGGATATCGATACATGGCGTATCGATTCAACTTCACAGCAATTTGCGACCTTCGGTTTTGGGTAGATTTGCCTCTCTAAATATAAAAGAAGCAGAGTACTGGATGAAAAAATTCAAGGACTTAGGATTGCTACTGCATGTACCAGAAATTGTGGTTTGGCAGCCCGCTCGTTACTTGAACTTGTCTTCTTTAAGGGGAAAAAGCAATGTCTATAAAGAGATTATCCGAAAAGGCTTGGGTGATTACCTGCTAGCCTCAAGCGATGTAGAAGCGCTGCAATGCAAAGTCTATAGACAAATTGTTGATATGTGTGTCCGATGCGGCGCTGACCTAATTGGATTTTGGAGTGCATTTGATGCCTATCCTTGGAATTGGGTAGGAAACCGAGCCAAAGCAGGTTTGTGGGATGAGGATTTTATCCCTAAAAAATCGTTTTACCAATTATTTGGAGGCTAAAATAGAATGGCTGAACCAACTTTATCTCAAGTATTTGGGAGCAACTCTTCCCAAAGCAATACTCAGGTTTTTCTTGACAAGGAAGACTTGGGCTTGTCGGCAGAATCAAGTGCAGAGCAAATTTTTGCCGCCATTATTGTCAGGGCAAGTATTTACTTCAACGAATCCGAACAGGTAAACAATTCAGATATACAAATAATAATTGAGCAGGGTTTTACCTCTTTGGTAAGCCGAAACGACTTGACATATAGAGAGAAGCAGCGAATAATTAAATTTCAAAAGCAAGATGATGAGTCAGATGAAATTATTCCGGAAGACTATTGATGCCAATCTTTTGTAGTACTTCAGAAGGTCATCGAGAAGGAGTAGGAGTGATCTGGAATGGCAGATACTTCTACTCAGAAGTTCCCGTAGTAATTATAGTTAATGGTGGAGCTGAGATAGAGCGACGGATAGTTAGATATCAGGGAAGGGGAACCAGTAGAGCGCCGATATACGATAATTTTTTGACTAATATATACACTATTGATTTGTACGTTCCATTCCCTGCTGAAATGGCAGAAATAATCGAAGAAATCATTCAGATAAATTCCAAAGATCCCTGGATACTCTGGGATTTTTGGAGGCTCTCGATTAGGGATTATCAAAGATCCAATCCGGTGGTGGAATTTCTATATCCAGATCCATGCCCATCAGGATATTTCGCTATTCCTGCAAATAACGCCGAAGGACATGAATGCTTTCCTTACTCAATAGCTATAGAAAGTATGAATAAAATCAACGCTCACCTCGATCAATTATCAAGAATATGGAGGATATAATATGCTTCTTAAGATTGGACCAGAGAACATACAACTCAGAGTGGCTTTGGATGGCACAAACAGACTAGCCGGGACCATAAGCAAACAGGCTACGGTAGTAGCAAAAGGATTGCCTTTTCTTGGAGCAATAGTCAATGTATTTGGCACAGTAGCTTCCTTTACCTCCTCTCTGATGGCTTTGAGAGCCTTGGATTTAAGAGGAGATGCTCTCGATAAAGGATTAGACAGCCTAGGGGCAGATCAATCCAAGATTTGGACCCAGATGACTATTCTGAATAACAGGATAAAAAAACAAGATGCCAGACTTAACATACTTGAAAAGAATCTGGATTCCTTGAACGATGATTATATAAATCTCCAGGCCAGGTACACCAATCTAAATAACATTGCAGCACAGGCGAATAGCAACGCCTCTCAAGCGATTAATAGACTTAACAATATCAATAACGAACCTAAGATCAGGGACCTAAATGATATAACTGCTGAAGCCAGAAGTAACGCCTCTCAAGCGATTAACAGACTTAACCATATCAATAACGAACCTAAGATCAGAGACCTAAATGATATAACTGCTGAAGCCAGAAGTAACGCCTCTCAAGCGATTAACAGACTTAACCATATCAATAACGAACCTAAGATCAGGGATCTAAATGATATAGCTGCTGAGGCTCGAAGTAACGCATCTCAAGCGATTAACAGACTTAACCATATCAATAACGAACCTAAGATCAGGGATCTAAATGATATAACTGCTGAGGCTCGAAGTAACGCATCTCAGTCACTAGCCAAAACAAAAGATCTAGAGAATAGGCTCTCAAAAATAGAATTAGCAACTAAAGCCTCTAGCGATAAAAACTTGTCAGCAGAAATTGATAGAATTAGAAAAGAAATTCAAGGATTAAAAGGAGGAAGCAATAATGCAGACTTTACCAGAGTAAACAATAGACTTAACACCCTAGAAAATGATGTTTATCGACTAAAGGGGAAACCAGGCACTTCTGAGCCAGGAGCAACTAAATATGATTTAAGCGAACTTAAAAATCTGCTCTTGAACAGACTTAATCTAATTGAAACAGAGAACCACAAATTAAAAAACAGGCTTTCTGAATTCTCCTCAGAGAAAAGAAAAGATGGCGTAGACGGCAAAGACGGAAAGGACGGAAAGGACGGAAAGGATGTGGATCCAAAAGACGTATTAGAAATCAAAAATTTACTCAGAAATATCTCTAACAATGTATTGCCAATTCCTGCGATCATTCCTTCTATAAGCCAGAGGATATCCAGGACAGATCAGCTTGTAAGCAGCCTTCCAACTTCCGAGACCTTCAAAGAAGCCGTTTCGGAAGGAGTTTGCAGGTCAACAAAACCAGGTAATTGTATGGCTCAGAGCTTTGACAGAGGCTTGGTGAACTCAAATTCAAATACCGACAAAATACTAGATGCTATTAATGCCGGATTAAATACCTCTCAAATAGCACAACTGAACCGGATAGAGGAAGCCATTGGACCAAAGATAGATGGTGCAGGACTTGGAGGAAAGCTGATGAAAATTTCCAATTGGTTAAAGCTCCCTCAAGTCATGAGCGTGCTTACTTTTATTACGGTTTTACATAATGGAGCAATGCTTAGTGCCGATATTGTCGCTACGCTCATGTCTACTGTTTCTCAGGGTCTCGCGATTATTGGAATTACAGACGATACCGGATCTCCTATAGACCTAAATGCCCTCTTCAAACAAAGTGTAGAGGACCTGATCAAGAATATCATTGGGGCTGAACTTTATTCTAAGATCTCTAACGATTTAGCAAAAGCCATTAGGGTCTATCAAGCATCCGCAAATGTTATAAGTACTGTGCGCAGTATAGGAGACAGCGTACAATCTATCGCCACAATAGGAGCGGAAAATACAGGAAAAATTGGGAATGCACTACTAAAAGACAGGGTAATCAGCGAAGATGCTTACCCCCCCATGCCGGATGATATTAATCGGAATTCAGCTTGGCAGCAAAGGCTAGAAAACATAGAGGAAGCTGCATCGGCAGTTTCTTCTGTAATTAGCGAGATAGCCAATGTTCAGGAAGAATGGAAAAATCTGCAAGACCAAAGAAAAGACCTAGATGAATCAATTGAAAAATTGACTACCGATAAAATAAAGGAGCAAGATGAAGCCAAGCAAGAATCGCAAGTACCCGAAAATATTAAAGATGCTTCTTGGTCAAAAGGAGAGCAAGAGTAATTATGCCGTTCAATCCTACTGAACAATTCCAAAATACTGTTCGTCAATCAATGAACCCCATCATTAATGAATACTTCCGCGATACAGAAGGCGAAAATTTAAAATCTTCGAGAGGAGCACTGAAGATATCGTGCTTGCATAGAGAGAACGATTCTCTTTGCTTGACTCAAGCAAGAATGGACTGGTTCCGCGATATCCGAGGGTATGGAATTGAATCTTGGGTCTTGGGTGCGGATAGAGAATTCGCCGCCAATGAACGACCAGATCTAATTAATTTGAAAGTAGATAATCACCCGAAGATAACAATTAAATTCGCTCAAGATCTAGAGTCAACACCAGAAGGAAAACAACCAGTAAGAATGAGCCTGAGTTTCAGGATCATGGACAAGGTTATCGATTCGTCTAAAGGGGGAGATGATTTTACCCCCTTGGACGCGGAACACCTTGCCAAAAAGATAAAATCAGCCTTCGCTACTCCAAAATATACTCATTCCAAAGGGAAGGAACTATGGCTTTACAAGGACAATGATAACGGATATGACTTTCGGATTTTATCGCTCAATAAAGGTGAATCTGAAAAATTGATAAAAACCACCCTGGCTATAAGAAATATTCCCTACCAGCAGGAATTGTTGCGCCTCTCAGACTACGTGAACAAGAAGTCAGTAAGCACTACCAATTCAACTACCAGGATATACGGAGAAACCCGTCAAGACCCCAGGTACAGGCCCGTGGCCAATGTTCGGTTTCGGTGGGCTTTGGCCTATGTTGGCCTAAACCGGCAGGTTTGCCTGTGCGATACCACTGGATTTTTCAGGGATGCCTTAGAGGTGGCGTAATATTTTTGTGATGTTGATAATTCACCACTTACTGGTTGTTGTCGCCATCAGACCACTTTTAAATGGATTACGCTATCAACAGAAAGCGTGAGGAGTTGATCAATGGCAGCCGCCAAAAAGAAAGAGCTATTCTGGATGGACATGGGGGATGACAACGTGGTTGAGATGCGGTTATCCCCCTCTAATTACGATGCTGGACTAAGAAATGAGCTTGGTATAACCCAGGGTGCAAAGCCAGAAGGAAAAAATTTAATTGGGACAGGAAGAGAAGCAGCGATTTTGGCAGGAGCAATCCCGCTAACCATTACTTACAAGGTGGGACAGAATAGCCGATCTGCAAATATCTTGTGCAGCCCCGTAAAAATAGGAACTGCCCTTAGAAACAATGGAATCAAGGGAAAAACATATAAGGGGAAAGAGATTGATAAATGCTATCCCCCAAGAAAAAGAAAAATTGTTGTCGGTTAAATCAATCAATTAAATTATTAGGTTAGGAGTGAGAAATGGCATTAGGATATATAGTTGTCGAGCGCAGCCCTGGGATTGACCCTACAGAACCAGGTACATTGATCCATTCCTTCTGGAATGGAAGCCAGCTTGTCCCAGGCGTAGATAATGGTAGCGATGAAAAAGATGAAGCAGCCTTTTTTGACGATCCGATTCAGGCAAGAATCGTCTTCGCAGCAGTCCAATCTGATTTTCCTGAATTGGTAATCGATATTCTTCAAGTAGATAGAGTTACTACCTTGCCTGCTGGGCTAACTGTTCAGCCTAAATAAGTGTGGCAACATCGGGTTACATGGAATATGGACGAAGCGGAAAAATTTATTTCCAATATTCCATTAAGTAATCGCCATGTTCTTGTCAGAATAACCGATTTGAAATTTCCTAGGAGCAGAGGCTTTGCCGGGACAGTTAGGGGAGTTAGCCTAGTTGGTTCTCTTGAGGTGAAATCTCCATATCAGAATCTTTATTTGAATGATTGCATTCAGATTCGGCTTTTTGATATGGACGACTTGATTCCATTTACCTTGGAGTTCAATCCTTCTTTTAAGCTCAGTCATATTCTTTTTGAGGCATGGGAATGGATCCCTGTCCTTTCCACTAATTCCCATGATTTTCTAATAAGAGAGAGAGAACTGCTTTTGCCTGAAAACCTCGCAAGAAAAGGGCTTTCTATTATTAACTACGGAGATTTTCCCGCAGTATTTCATACGGTTTGCCCACGTCTAGAGTCAATCAAGTCAATCGTTGTGTCCCCAAGATTTTACCTACCCAAAATTAAGACTGCTCTTGAAATTTGGGGAGAAGCTGAGGATTATACCTCCATCCAAATAAACGAATTAATAGAGGGCTAGTAAAGAAATAAATGCCGCAAATTCCACTGCTTGGTGCTCAGTTAATCACGCAAAGCCAGGGGGCTGACTTAATTGCTGCAATGAACGCGGTTCAGGCAGTAATTGGTTTGCTCTCATCCCCCGATCCTAATTCGAGCAATGCAAAATTAAGCTCTATTATTGCCTCAATAGGCAATACAGCGACCGCTAGCACTATCCTAAAATTATTGAGCGATGTTTCTGGTGGCTTAGGCATTTCCTCAAGTACGCCAGCAGCCTCGCCAACAGCAACTGCTACCGCTATTGGCTTTTTAAAGTTGATAAGTAGCTATTTGCAGTTGATTAACAAAAAAAGTAGTATTTGTACTAAGGTTACGGTATCAATAGCCAATGTCAGCACCCCAATTATTACTGCTGGATCAAAAAATCTATGGATGATCCAAAACAATACTTTATCCACCATATACATAGAATATGGTGCAGCAGCAGCAGTAGCGGGAGGAATTCCGATTTTCCCGCAATACGCGCACATTGATGATTTTGATTTTACTGGAGCAGTCAACGGGATTGTAGCCTCCGGTACCGCTAGTATTGATTATCGAGTATTTACCTAAGAAAATGAACAACGAAATGATTTATCTGATTAATATTTCCACTAAATTATCTAGTGGGGTTGGAGATCCGATGGTGATTCCAAGCCTTCAGGAAATCCAGGTGGCTGATGCCACAGAGATGGTAAAAAAAAGCGAGATCCTCATTTCTTCTCATAGAGAAGAAGTGAGAAAATTCCTGGAAATTAAAGAAGGGTGGTATATTCTTTCCGCAAATGTGGATATTAAAATGATTGGCTTTGGGATTATTGATCCTAAAATAGAAATAGAGGAATCTAATTAATGTCAAGTATTAGCTTGAATCCGCCAATCAGATCGGCAGCAAGACCCACTCCAGTAAGTACTGGCAGTGAGTGGATTCAGATTGATTTATCTGGACTGATACTGGAAAGATGGGTATGGAATGGCTCTCTTTATATGAGCGACCGCAAAATTCATTCCTTGCCCATTGACGATATGAATTATGTGGCCGCTGGTAAATTTTGGGCAATAGGGAAAGACCAAGGCTACGGACTCCATTTGTTAGAATTGAACTGGACTCCAATACTTACTTCGGGAGTCTATAACACATCTAATTACTGGGCGCTCGCGATCTCCGAGCATCAGCCAAACAATACTATTGGATACAGTACAGAATTGAGGACAGGAACCTTAAGCTTAACCGGAGATACGAATCTTTCTTTGACTAAGACTTTGAATAGAACTGTAGACAATGGAGTCGCTAAAATTAGGCTTACTACTTACAAATCCGGGATTCCACCAAATATATCTCATGGATGGATTGGGATTTCTTATCGGCTTACTACTCCTTAAGAATTATGAGTCAACCAGAGAATTCTAAGATGCCAATTATTAGTATGGTAGTCAATTGGATTGCTATTTTGGCTTTCGCTTGGCAGGTATTTGGTTCCTTAAGTGATATCAAAAGCCGAATAGATCTGATTGATTATCGAATGCAAAAACTAGAGGAGACGAAATGACTTACTGGCTTTGTTCTGAGTGCTTTGCATCTGGTGTTTCCTGGGACTGCCCTATTAAGTGTCTCGCTTGCGATTCTGTCAAGATCTGGTGCAATGTTTATGCTTTCTTAGTTTAGTTTTGGTATATAATTGATTTGTACCAAATAGAACTAAAGCAATGGATACTTACTTCCAAACTTTGCTGGCATTGGGCAACAAATTCTTGGATGCTGATGCTCGAAAATTCCAAGAATTGAAAGACGATCTTTTCATGGAAGTTTCTGTTGAGATTGAGAAAAAATTAGCTCTGTCCGCTGAAACTCAAGAATCATTAAAAGCATTCTTGGATCGCCTCGGCAATGCCGTAGGGATGCCCGATCTCGAAGTAGAAGTAGAAGGCTAAAGATGGAAAGAGCGATCGCACTCGGAAGCTTTCGGGTGCGATCGCCTTTAGCTCCAGTAGCGTCCGAAAATCTGCGCAAATTCCGGAAGAGTTTTGAAAAGTTTTCATCCTACATGCCTGAAACTATTGCACGGTAAAGCCTAGAGGTATGTAGGGTGATTTCCACTTCACCCTACATAGATTGATTTGAGAATAAATCAGGCTTGTGCCGTCACCAAGGCAAAAATACAGGCATGTAGGGTTATGTAGGGTGAGCGAGAAATGAAGTTACATGCCTGTATCCCTTACGGGGCAAGAGATACAGACATGTAGGATGAAAACTTTTCAAAACTCTTCTGAGAATTTGCACGCGATCGCACTCTCCATCAAAATTAAAAGAGGTACTCAGGAGGGCGGGCAGGTGGCTATTGTTTTGGTAATGAGTGTATTGATGCTGCTGGCGACAGTCGGGTTGCTTGGTTGGCTGATAGCTGGGTTATTTTACCCAGAGCTACTCAACCTTAAGAAGGTGAGACGGGGTGATGGGGGGAACCCCGTCTTGAAGCAACGACTATTGACTCTCTGTGGTGGTGATAAGGCATTGGCTAAGAGGTTGGTTGCCCACGCCCGTGACTATAATCGGGGACGGTCTGTTGACTGGTGGTATGAAAAAGCGATCGCCGATTTGGAACGCGATCGCTTTTTCCTTGATGGTGAGCAAAGTGCAGATAGGTGGCGATATGGAAGATTTATATGTGGGACTCCTGGCGGGAATACTTCTGTCTCTGACTGTTGTCGCTTGGTTAGTGGGGTGGTCTTAGGAGATCGACTTCTCCCTTTGTTCCTCCTGCTCTAAAAAAATACAATTCTCCAGAAAAGTTTTTAGGCCAATAATCCTCACACCCTCACACCCCTATACCCCATAAGGGTTTCAGGGTGTGAGGATTGGCTGAAAACAATCCTCACACCCCCATAATTGACGACAGATAAATTTATGCTTGATATACACGAAACTACTTAAGTTATCCTTATATGCAGTAAATCTCAGGGTGTGAGGATTAAATCCATTCAATCCTCACACCCTGAAACCCTTGCAAAATATGGGACTGTGAGGGTGTGAGGATTGAACCACTAAAAACTTTTCTGGAGAACTGCAAATTTTAATCGGATAATAGTAAAGGAAATATTAAGGAGGTGGGGTGTGCCGATTGTCTTAGTAGTATCCATCCTTATGCTGGTTGTCGCGCTGGTGCTGTTTATTATTTTGGTTATCGGCGCATTCCGACCAGAGATATTCCAGATTTTTCCCAAGGTGGCTCCCCCTCGGTATCAGGTAAAACCTGAGCTTCGTCAACGGTTGCTAACCCTCTGTAATGGGAATGAGGCATTGATGAGAAGGCTGGTGGCTCACGCTCGCGACTACAATCGCCACCGATCTGCTAACTGGTGGTATGAAAAAGCGATCGCGGACTTGGAACGCGATCGCTATGGTAGGTAAATGTAAGTTGATGTAGGAAAAAGTAGGATGGTCAATTTTTCTGTTGGCTTAGTAGCAGGCATCTTCCTCAGTTTCGGGATAATTGCATGGAAGGTGGGATTATTTGAGTTCATCATCCCACCCTCAGAGCGGTGGTGGAAGTAATTAGAATCCTAAGTAAGAGCCACTTAACCCCAGGTAGCTCATTTGTACTCGATTAGGGGTATCAAACATTATCGTATAGGTTCGGCTTTCCCCAGACGAGTAAGGCTTTCCAGATACGCGAGAATCTCCCACCACATGTTCAACTCCATGAGAGTTCCCTTGAGTATCTACAAACTGTGCGCCATACAGAAATGCCCGACCGCTTTCTTCCGATTGCCGCTGACTAGTCGTATTTCTCACGGTTACGGTCGTTGTAGTCCAGATACCGACAGCTTCATAAGATATACCACCATAGTTAACTTTGCGACCTAATGACTTGGCATTGGTGAGAGTAATTTGCCAGTCCCCATTTTGAACAGTACGACTTACTGTGGGGCGTTGAGCTAAGGTCAGAGAAAGAGAGTGTTGAGAGCTGGCGATTACCGGGATAGAAAGGGTAGTGCCAACCAAAATTGCTGTTAACCAGTATTTTTGTATCATGATATATTTGAACTATGAGTTTATTTGACAAAGCCCCTCGCTTCAAACAAGGGGCTTTTTATATTTTATTAACAATTGGCGCATTCTACTTCAGATCTCTTTCAATTAACCAGTTGAGGGTTGTTCTGGCTCATCAGGCAGTCTCTCTATTGGGATATTCGCCCTAGCCATCAACGCGAACAGTCTCTTGACCTGATAAAAAGAAAACTTAATTTCATTCTTCTGGTTTTCAGCTCGCCAGACAGTGTATTCCGCTATACCAAGCTCATCAGCAATCTCCTTTTGAGTCATACCAAGTGTTTCGCGCAGTAACCTAAGCATCTCGGCACTCCTCTTGACTTTCTCTTGAGACTTGTCTATCATAGCAAAACAACCCACAAGTTGTGGGGGAACAAGGATAAAATTGGCGAACGGGTAACTGCCTAACATCTCAGTAAAATCCCTTAGCCGAATAATACTCCTAAAAAACTGAGGGGTAAATCCGGAGTTGCCCCTCACTCCTCTTTCCGGCTTCCTGGTTATTGCCTATTGGTTATTGGTTGGTAGTGCTTGATCCTCGCGAGGAGAACTTCTCCTCGCTCTCTACGAAGTAAGGAGGTGATACCCCGATCGATATGGTGTGCCTTGTGATGCTACAACAATGATTCAATCTCCATCAGTTTTGCGATCGCTATGTAGGTAGCGCACATTTGCGATCGCATTTTTCTTTAAATCCAATTCACTCTAATCACCGACATGAAAATAGAAACCGAATTCTCGTTTATTATTCTGAACAAGAAGACAGGATGTAACGAAACCAAAAAATTTTGGGTCTCGGACGAGGTTGGCCCCAATGAATCTTCTCTTGATGTCGTGAGTCGCCTTAATGATTTCTGTAAGTCCGTCCAAGGACATGATCCTTGGCATCTTCAGCAAGAAGTAGCCATGCTTGAAGACGAACTAAGGAAGCTTCAATCAAAAATTCGATGTGCAAAAAACGACTGGAATGAACTTGCTTTATTCTTAAAAACGCAAGGACTCGGTAACCCTAGCATGATACCTGAGCTGCCTGGATTCCCGCAACTAATGCAGGCAACAAAAATCAATCCAGAACAGGATTTAGATGAAGAACAGGATTTAGATTTAGATGACATTCCTTTTGGCGACTCCCCTAGAGAATTCCTGATGGATGATGACTATCCTGCCGATGCCGAATACTAAGCTACTTAAGAGCAAAGAAAATGACCTACCCATACCCACCAGACAAGAATAACTTACAGCGAATGCCCTCACCTCTATGGGTAAAAACCAGTGAAGGTATCTACAGGATTAACGGCATAGATATGCTGACCCCGCCATTAAAACCAGAAGACAAATGGGTACTGACGATAGCAGGGGAGCCTGTCTTTTTGGATACTGACGAAGCTGTTGAGATACAGAGAATTCTTCAGCCATGTATAGATGTTCGTAGCGCGAATAGTACGAAAGATACAGAAGAATTCGATCAACTTGCTAGCGGCATTTTGCTCGATATCCTAGAGCAACCATCGGCAATTGAGCCTTGTCTCGAATTTTTTCGACACAAAGGATTTGAAGCAGTGCTAAGAGAGGTAGGTCGTAATCAATTCACCCTGACTCTTACTAATGCCACAAACACCATGAGATTCAAGCATACGACCGTATCACAGTGTCTAATGCAGGCACTTGTAGCGATTAGTCGTTAAATGAAAGAGAGCAGTTCCTAGCTGCTCTCTTTCATTGCCAAATCAACAAGTATTAAGCAAACAAAATCATCCAGAGAGATATTCATATTATGATAGCACAAGCAATGCTGAACGAAAGAGACAGGAACGACTTGGCCTCCTCTGGGCTAGAGGAAGTGATGGAAAAACTAGGTCACTTTTCCGCGTCTATCCAGGAAGCCTACAAAGCAGTAGGTTATTCCTTAGAGGGCTTGATATTTAACTATATAAATCCTCTTACAGGACAATCTTATAAGTCTCAAAACGGATCGCCATTCCACAGAATTAAGCCAAAGTGGGAATTAACAGACGAATTTGAGGAGCCACCAAAATATTTGTCTCCAAAAGAATCGGGGTGTCGCCCTTACTTTTCCCCAATCCTTCAGCATGCGAAACAATTGTTCGCAAAAGCCAAAATCCCCATCCTGATAACTGAGGGGGAAAAGAAAACCGACAAGATAACCCTAGAAGCCCAAAAGAATGGCTTTCCTTTACTTCCAATCGGGATTGCAGGAGTGTCTGCCTGGGTAGACAAAACCCCTCGTTCTGAAGAAGATAAGTTAGAGGAATCAAGGCCGATACCAGAGCTATTTGATCGCAACATAAACTGGGAGCGAAGGGTTGTATTTATTGGCTATGATTCTGATGCTTGTGGAAAGAAAGAGGTTCGCTACGAAATGCTTAAATTGGCGAAGTTTCTTGAAGAAACCTATCATTCTGATACTTACTTAATTAGACTTCCGAGCGAAATGGATGGCTCCAAAAATGGAGTAGATGATTTCTTGACTCGATATGGATGGGAAGCATTCCTGGGGTTGATTAACATATCGGAGAAAGCATTAAAACAACAAGATGGATTAAAGAAAAAATCGGACAAGGTTTTGCACTTTCCTCAAACTCCAAGCATTTTTATTCAAGCGGTTATGATCTATTCTGTATTTCAAAAAGAATGGAAGTACAGGGAAAATATCGGGTGGTATAAATATTCCGGAAAAATTTGGAGGCCAATTATTGGTCAGGATGAACTGGAGAGCGAGATAACCTCATTCCGAGAAGCCCAGCAATGGAAAGAATTAAATCACATGGATTCTCTCGTAAGGTATCTTAAAGGCAAGCTTCTTTGCAAGGAAGGATGGTCTCCTCAGCATTTACTCATATTTGCCAATGGCACTCTTGATGTTCAATCTGGTCGTTTTTTTAAGGACACATGGGACGCAAACCATTGCTCTACAGAATATATTGATTTTGATTATGATGTTCATGCGGAATGTCCTGTTTTTTTAGACTTTTTGTCCGCTTCTTTGAATGGAGATAAAGATGCGATTGAGCTTATTCGTGCATTCATGAAGTGGATGCTATCCCCCAAACTTGAATCGAATCATCCTGTTCAAAAATCACTGGATTTACTGGGAGAGCCGGGGACAGGCAAGGGCACGTTATTAGAGGTGTTTAGCTGGATTGCTGGACAATCAAGTAGCTCTTTCACCTCAGATTCACTAAGCTCGCCGACAGAACTGGTCAATTATCTGGATAAGAAGGTAATCATAGATTCAGATGCTTTGTCAGACCTGGGGAAATCGTCGTCAAGTATTTTGTCTAAGATTATCTGTAATGAGCCTGTGACTGTCAGAAACTATTACAAAAAATCCTGCACGGCTCGCCTCAAGACAACGGTAATCAGGTCAATGAATACAGTCTCTCAGGTATCAGATGGGCTAAAAGGCTTGTCTCGAAAAATTATCACTATGCGCTTCAACCATCAGCCAAAAGAGATAGATCCATTCTTAGGAGAAAAATTAAGGACTGAACTTTCGGGAATTTTTCAGTGGGCTTGGAGGTTGGGTTTTGACTCTTGCTTGAAGATCCTGAATTCGGCTGGAAAAGTTGCCGCTGTGCAAGAGGCAAGCCTTGAAGTTCTTGAGGTCAATAACGATGTCTACTCTTTCCTTTCTGAAACTTATCCATTAGGGTCTAAGGATTTAATTCCTGCCTCTGACCTTTATAGGCAATATGGCGAGTGGTGTAAACAGTCCGGAGTGACTTCCCAGAAAAAGATGAAAACCTTTATCGGAGAGATTCGGAAATTCAAAGCCGAAAGGCACGTCAAGCATGGGGGATATTCTTACTACAAGCTCCCTAACTTATCTGTCTTTGATGCGATGAAGTTTATGGGGATGAGTCGTGATATTGTCGCCCGACCCGACCCCCTTGGTAGTGAAAATGCGATCGCGCAAACCCTCAATCTGGATTACAGCAAGGCACTGAAATCTTTATTTCAATTAGGAGATCAAGTCTACCGAAGCGATAAAAAGCATACAGGTATCGTAGTGGATGTAAATACCCGCACGATTAAAGTACTTTGGGACTGGGGATTTGAAGGGAACCACACCAAAGACGAATTGAGATTGCTGATGATTCAAATTTCAGGAAACCTTCTGGAATCATATCCACATCTCACGAGCAATGACAAAAGAGCAAAATTAAACGAGGTCAAAAGAATCAAAAGTGAACTGTTCAGCAGTACCTCGAAAAAGCAATTAACCGCCATTAAAAAACAATGGGGAAATCGGTTTAAATGGGTCTGGAGATTCTGGCTAAATGATGCTGAGAGGGAGGTAATTTCAGCAGTCGCCAATCAATTAAGTTTAGACATGGAGTGAGCTTGTGCCATATCTCAGATATAGAGATCAGTCTGTCTTATCTCTTTTGTATCAAGCTATTCATTTGCCAGTAGTTTGCACAGATTGTGAATTAGTCTATCTCCCTTTTAGGTGTCAAACATGCTACCAGCTTACCCCTTGGATTGAGGGAGCTGCTGATGAATACCCTCACGATTGCGATAGCTGTGCCGCAGAGAAGATAGCAAGCGAAACGTCATAACATCAAACACTTCTGAAAGGAGTAAGACAATGGCTCAATATACTTTTAACAAAAGAAAACTAGCGCGACTAGTCCGCATCCGAAGAAGGGATTATGGCTTACGTGAAGTGGCTAATCAAATAGGAATAAGCGCATCAACCATTTCCAGAGTAGAAAGAGGAGAGTCAACGCTGGACATGGAAAGTTTCTTAAAGCTTTGTGACTGGCTCTGTGTGCGACCCTCCTATTTTTTTAAGCATCCCGATTCCGAAAAAACAAAGAAGCTTTCTGTATCTCAAATACTGGAGGTTATTACAGACGAATCTATCGATGTAGAATTAGCGATGGCGATAGAAATTATCATTAAAAAATGTCAAGGACAAGAGGTAGAAAGGCTCAGAGAGAACAGTAACGAAGAAAATCAACAAAACTCGTAAGTTATGGCAAGTATTAAAACTAGAATTGAATGGACGGATAGAACTTGGAACCCCATGACTGGTTGTAATAAAGTTAGCCCAGGTTGTGCCCATTGTTATGCGGAAGCACTTACCAAGCGCTTCCCCAATAATTTCAAGAATGGGTTTGAATTGACTTTGCACGAAAATCGCTTAGAAGAACCTACTCGCTGGCGCAAACCAAGTCGCATTTTTGTTAACTCAATGAGCGATCTTTTTCATGAAGAAGTACCGCTAGAATTTCTGAAAAAAGTTTTTGATGTTATAGGAAAAACACCTCGCCATATCTATCAAATTCTCACCAAAAGACACGAACGCTTAGTCGAATTAGCAACCGAATTAGACTGGCATAGAAATATTTGGATGGGCGTATCTGTTGAAGGTCAAGATTATGTTAATCGCATTGATTATTTGCGACAAGTACCTGCAAATGTACGGTTTCTTTCCTGCGAACCGCTTTTAGGCCCCTTGGAATTAGACTTAAGAGATATTCACTGGGTAATTGTTGGAGGAGAGTCTGGTTTAAAACATCGTCCTATTAAAGAAGAATGGATTAGGAGTATCCGGGAACAATGCCAGGACGCTGAGGTGGCTTTTTTCTTCAAGCAATGGGGTGGTAGAACAGCTAAAACAGGTGGAAGGCTACTGGATGATCGGGAGTGGAATGAATTGCCCGATGCCTGGATCTATAGCGCTCAAGCAGCTTTGGAATTATTGGAATTAGAAAAACAAGACCAAATCAAGTGAGGATATGATGAGACGGATTGAACAAAACATCCCTGCATTTAATCTCGCCCAGCAAATGCTAGGCATTATTGGTTGTACCCCAGTTCGCCAGACATAAACACCTTATTAAAGGTGTGTACATGGCTCAACTGTCCCCCTTTATATTCTTTTCAGAAGATGAAGATAATGTGATGGAGAATGCCCATCTCACTAAAAGGAATCTCAATCTTACTAGGGCATTTTTCTTTATACACTGTGCGGCAGAATACAGAGAAGAGGATGCCGCTGTCCTTGAGACAATTGCCGAATTAATAAGAGCAGTCAGAGACACAAGGTAACAATTCAATTGAGCAATTAAAAGAGACATGAAACCTTTGACGCATATTAAATGGAATGACAATGCCTATTATTACGAAGTGACAAAAAGAATAATTTTGAACGACGGCTGGGAAATTGTAGAGTGTTGCTGTCCTGCTTACATAGAAGGAAACAAAAGTATTTTTTGTCGCCTCTTAATAAAAGATGTCTGTCGAAGGTGGCATCTCGATATTCATCGAATATTTTTCATTTTGATTTATGAAGGGAACAGATACTTGGCTCAGTTTGGGATTAGGACTGCCTATCAACCTGATGATGATTATGAATATGTTATCGATAGTTTAAGGTTTTTTATTTTGCCTAAACTTCCCTGGGAATTGTTTGTAAATCCTCATCCCTACGAAACCAATTAAGTAGTATTACTATGAAACATTCTAAAGGAACAGTCGTGGTATGCGCAACTAGAGGAATGCTAAGGCTACAAATACCACGACACTTATTTTCCGGTGAGCAGAAATATCTCTATTTGGGATTACCTGATACCCCAATAAATAGATCTGCGGCATTAGTCAAAGCCCAAGCGATTGAAGCGGACATTGCCTTTGATAGGTTTGACACTACCTTAAAAAAGTATAAGCCACCTTATCTTGAACAGGTAAAAATACCTGATTTGTCTGATTTATGGAAACAATACACAATCTACAAGGGCAAGGTTCTTTCTAGTACAACCATCAAAAGGGAATACAGAAGAGTCGCAACTCATATCAGTAAATTTCCCTGCCAAAAAACAAGTAGAGTAGGAGCCACTAGAATTCGTCAACACTTAATCAAAACATCTTCTTTGCAAACAGCCAAAAAGATCTTAGAATATTTAAGTGCATGTTGTGAATGGGCAAGGGGGGAAGATCTGCTAACGGAGAATCCTTTTAGCTTTCTCCCTAAAGTAAAGGGTAAAACCCCTAAAAAACCTATCCACCCTTTCTCCAAAACAGAGAGGGATTTAATTATCAATGGATTTGAATCTAGTGATAAGTGGCGACATTACACAAAGTATGTGGAATTTTTATTTCTTACTGGATGTCGAACCAGTGAAGCCGTCGGCATCCAGTGGAAGCATATTGACACCAACGCTTCCTTGATTCATTTCAGGGAGGCGTTGGTTGATGGCAGCCGAAAAGATACCAAAACTCATAAGGCCAGAGTTTTTCCTATCAACAAACAGTTAGGAGAAGTAATTGCTTCTCTCAGGAGAGGTAATCCAGAAGATCTCGTTTTTACCGATCCTGACGGCAAGCCAATCGATTCTAGACAATTCACCAAGGTCGTCTGGACAGAAATACTGGAATGGAAAGGGATTGAGTATCGAGTGCAGTACAATACCCGCCATAGCTTCATTACTTACTGTTTAGAAGCAGGTATACAGGTAGCCCAGATAGCCCAGTGGGTGGGTAACTCGCCAGCGACAATTTGGACTTATTATGCCGGAGTGACATCTCTCCAAAATGTTCCTGATGTATAACCTGCACGTCAACTGCACGTCAACTGCACGTCATGCACGTCACTAAATATTCTTGAAACCATTGGTGGATATGGGCGACCAGGGGCTCGAACCCTGAACCACCAGATTAAGAGTCTGCTGCTCTACCATTGAGCTAGTCGCCCTGAAGCATACTTATCATAGCAGATGAAAGCGCGATCGCACCAGTCAATTCGGAAAATTTACCCAAATTGGCAGAGACTCGCCCAAATCCCTAATTTCCCTTTGCAAATTAGTTCTAGCTCTTTCCTCTAAAGTCACAAATAACTCGCTTGTATAATATATCCGTTTTCGCTGTAAAAATTTATGTAAAACTTGTTTTCTTCCCCGTCGATACTCTTCATCAGTAACCCAAGCATATTCTTGGCGAATTCCCCGCGCATATTCCCTATACTCCGACGCAGCCGCACCAAGAATAGCTAAATCTGCATCCAGTATAATTTGGCAATCTATATCATGGGGAGATGCTTGATGAGTTTTGGTACTTAAAATTAGGGTTTTGACTCGTGCTATGGTAGCCAAAGGGATTGATAATTCATTTAATGCCACCTCAGCATATTCAGCACTTTTCTCCTCGTTATCTTGAGCTTTTGGCTCGTAAATAACATCGTGAAACCAAGCGGCTAGCTGAATTACTGACAAATCAATAGCCACCAATTTGAGATTTTCAATAGTTTTTAAAACCTGCTCAATATGCAGTAGCGTATGATAAAACCTACCGACAGTAGCATAAGCGCTCGCTAATTCACCAAATATCCTCTGGCTGACACTTAAGTCAACCTGAAAAGGTGTCAGTAACTTCTCCCACCTAGACTGGAAAACAGCAATATCCATATTCCTAGTATACCGGGCGAAAGGAATTGCGATCGCGCCAAGTTATCTTTCGCTAGGATCGTTTATATGGCAACGGACTGGGGCAGAATGCTGTAAAATTAAGGGTTTGAGGAATTGAGAATGTCGGGGCTGCCCTGGCGGTTGCTATAAATATCACCAACCTATATGGCTGTCAGTTAGGATGAAA
>DOIX01000144.1:23109-31417 GCA_003511885.1 Cyanobacteria bacterium UBA11153 | reverse complement strand
GTTTGATTTCCATCCAGTAATTGTCAACTGTCCATTGTCAACTGTCCACTGCTATATATGATTTTTGACTCAACCCAAGATATTTTAGATATTATCGTTTTTGTGGGTTGGGTCTCGCTCCGCTCTACCCAACCTACAAAAACAACAAAAACTTACCTAGAGCCTAGAGATAATCAATCGTAAATTTCAATTTCCCCTTTCCAAATTTTCTCCTGAATACTCCTCATCAGCGCCGCTTCTTCTACTGTCACCTTCTTATCTTCATAGATAGCAGCCATAATGCGATCGCGTTCTTCGCGAGAAAGCTTCCCATCTGCTAAAGCTCTTTCTGCCATCGCCTTGATTTGTGAGAATTCCATAGGTACGCTCCCATGATGTTAAGGCAATTATAGCAGTTGCTAGGGCTGTTAAGCTAATAACTGGTAGGGTGCGTTACCTTTCGGATAACGCACCATCTAAGGTCTAACGATCGCAACGCGGGTTTGAAAAGCGGATTTGGTATTTAACCATCAGCCATTAGCGATTAGCGACTAAACTAAAACATTACTGCCAACTACCAAGTTAGTAGCCGTAAAGCTATTCAAAGTCGCTAGATCGCTGAAACTATCAGCCCCACCATTAGAGTCAATCTGAACAATCGTGGTGCTACCCGACTGAACAAAGCGCAAATAACCATCCCCAATTGGATTGGAGCCAGCATAACCAATACTCTGGAATAAGCTAGTTAAAACTAACTTATCAGCCGTGGCATTAAAGTCAGTAATCGTATCAGCAAAATCGCTAGTAGATTGATAAACAAACTGGTCATTGCCACTACCACCAGTTAGAGTATCGTTACCACTGCCACCAACTAAAATATCATTGCCAGCACCACCGAGTAAGGTATCATTGCCCGCACCACCTCGGAGCAAGTCATCTCCACTCTTACCATCAATCGTATCGTTACCGCCTTGAGCGTTAATCACATCAGCGGAGTTATCGTAGGCGACGATATTATTATTCAGGTCATTGAGGAAGGTAACGGTATCTTTGTTGGGAATTGTGGTGCTAGTGTCGTTGGCATTGAAGACATCATAGCTGTTAGGTGGTGGTACATTTTGTCCATCAAAGAGGATATTACCAATGGCAGGCGATCGCAAGTTTTCGATGTTTTCTAGTTGGAAGTTTTGCAAGATAACTTTAGTGCCAGCTACTCCCTCAAACGTCAGCTCTAAATTACTGCCATTTTGGGTCATAATCAGAAATAACTGGAAAATTATGGCTAAAGCCTTTAGTTCCCATTGGGATTGAAGCCACTTTTTTCACTACATCAGGATCGTCAAAAATATGAAACTCAAAAGGTTGTCGATTGCAAGCACTTGGAGATAGCGTAGCCACAGCTAGAGCGCGATCTATTAATTCTCTTGGTACTGGTTTTTGCAGATACCAGCGCACAGAGCGGCGACGATATGCTAATTTCAATAAATCTTCATAATTAACTGGCGATGGTTCATCTGTATTCCGCTTGTAAGGTATGCGTTGTATTTCATTTTTAGCTGGTTTATAGTAGCAGGAACTTAAGAATTTTGAATTCACGGCTACTCTTAAAGTAAAATTAGCGATACTATTTATTATTTTCTTGAGGTTTTCTACTCCACTGGCGGGAATAATTGATTTGATTATTTTTTCAATTATGTTGTTTTTTTGTAACGTACTTGTCAGGGCTATCTTTAAGCAAATTGAGTATTTGTTGAAGCCATTATTTCGTGCTAAAGGATCCTTGACTGGTTGGTTCGACTAATTTGAAGCTGACAACTTTCTCGATAAATGAATTCTCAATGTGTAGAATGGGCTAATTAAAATACTGAAAAGTAGTGCCATTTGACAGGCAGCAACTGTATCTTTATTCAGAACGGTAAAATACTTAATCCAGTGTAGTATTACCTGACGAGAGTCATTAGCCAAGTAGAGGAAAAATGCGAATGGCCTTTGCCAGGGTTTGAGTCTAATCATCCGAATATGATGTCTCGTTAATCCCGATTTACCGACTAGAGATATTAAATAGTTTCGTTCCATTCTCCATGAGGGAATTTGATGATAAATACAAAGTTCGGGACTGTACCAAATCTCCCAGCCCGCATTTTGGATATGGGATAGTATTTCCATATCTTCCCCTTTGGCTGAGAGAGATTTCCCTTGAGGTCCTGCTAATAATAATCGATCTGGAACCGATTCCAGCCAAGCTTCCTTGCGGATTACCAAACCCGCGCCTGGAGGCAATACTCCTTGTTTATGTTGATTATAACAAAAGGCTGTCTGTCCCCGATCGATTATTGCTAAAAAAACTTCTATATCCCTAAAATTTTCAGGTGGTTTAGCTTCAAAATTGGGTTTAATTTGCCCCCCATAAGCCCCAGCTTGGGGATGAGATTTACCAAAAGCATAAGCAGCAGCAACCCAGTTAGATTCTGGGAGGTTATCATCATCAAGAAAGCCAATTAGAGTGCCTCGGGCTTCCTGAATACTCCTTTTCCGGGCAAAAGATGCTCCCTGTTTGGTTTCAAGGTAATATTTAAGGGGATAGGATTGATGCCAGTTGGCTTGATATTCTTGGATAATTTTGGCGGTGTTATCGGTACTGTTGTTGTCTACAATGACAATTTCCCAAGAAATATTATCTGTGTTGATTTGCGATCGCAATTTTTCTAATATCTCTGAGATATGCTTTTCTCCATTATAGGTACGAATAGCTACAGTAAAGTCAACTAGCATTACTTCACTCCTTATCTAATATTAATTTATCTAGAGGCCCAATAGCAGACATCATCCACATATATGTCTGAGCTTATATGTAAATTATGTCTGTGCGATCGCAATCCCATTCCTCTCAACAGTATAACTTGCGCTTCGAGTAGTGTCATCCCTCTGGATTTATTTCCTCTCTATCGAAGTTTAAACGGTCGTAAATAACAATAGATTATTAATCTTGATAGATAATTTTATTATTTTAATACGAGCGGAGAGAGATGGAATGCCGTACAGACAAGGGTTTTGAGCTTTTTTTGACCAAACAGGTACCTAATTATCGCAACCACCATATCGGTATTGGCATAAATAACATAATGCAATAGACATCTCCAGAAACTAGGTTTTCATCTAGACAGGGTAAGGGGTTGACATTATTTTTTGGAGATGTCTAATGGACAATTTTTAACTGACAATTGACAGTTTGGCATCATCGCATTAAAGAGAAAGTTTCGGTTTTAGCATTGCTCAATCCAAGAAAGAGGATAATCTATAGAGCCAATGTGGCTCCTCACTGAAGAGAGAATTAAACTGGGTAATCCATCGCCCCAAAGCAACTAAACCTTGGCTAAAAATTACGATGGGTAGGGCTAAAAGTAATTGTTTCTTGGTAATGTTATATTCTTGACTATAAACAGAGAATTGCTTGGTGACATACTCAATTCTGCGATTTATTCGTTGTTTGAGCGAAAGCTGCTGATGACTTGAATTTGCCTTTACTTTTTTCACACTTTCTTCTGGTAGCGGTTTTTCAACTTTTCCCTCCTCAGTAACCTTTGATTGAAGGGGAGCTGTCAGCAAACGATCTAACCAGTAGTTGTCATGTCCCATGAGTAAGAATCTTAACAAATAGTAGCGTAGATTCTGTGGTGGGAGGTGATAAACTCTAGCTTGAGCATTACGCCAAATTTTTACCCCTTGATTGCGCATCAATCGGGAATGGACGCTACAAGTACCCCGAAATATTTTTAAACGATCTGGGAGCGGATTTTGACAGAAAAATTCTCGGCGAAAGGCAACGTTATTGAGATAGTAGAACTTAATTTCAGTTAACTCTGGGGAAAGGGTTTGCCGATGTAGCATATAATTCAAACCCATTGCTAATGTGTAAGAGTCCTTAATTTCGATAACTGTTTCGCCGCCAACAACATTAGCCTCTGGCTTAATCTTGAATGATTCGATTATATTTGCCAACCATTCAGGTGTATAAATACAGTCGGAATCACAGAAGATAACGATCTCGCCTGTAGCATAATTAGCTAGGAAATTTTTGACTTGATAATAAGTCAATTCCCGTTTCACTTCAATTTGTTTGAGATTGGGAATTAATTTCTCCATGCGAGCAAAAATTTCTGGTGGCATCAATCCATTATCACCAATAATCACTTCATTTGCTTCTGTAATTTTCTGGGTTTGATTGAGGAGAGAATCAAAGAGATGTTCTATTTCAGATGGATTGCAACTTGCTAGATTCTCTGTTTCAACAATCAATGTAAATGAGAGATTACCATCGTTAATCTGTTTCATGCTATACCTCTGGCTTGATGGAGAGTTACGGTTATGTCTTTTCAGTGCTTAGTTTGGTATATCAGTTGACAATTGTCAGTTTCCTCAGTATAACCTGTGCTTCGAGTAGTGTCATCCCTCTGGCTCTATTTCCTCTGAGTTCAAGTTTAACAGGCTGGCAATAACGCTAGAATATTACTTTGGGCTGATAATTTGGTCATGCTAATGGTTCCGCACCCAAAGTCGATGGGAGCTGTCAGATAGATAATGCCCTGAAAACTTCGTGACTTTAGTCTGGAGATGGAAGTCCGATTTAGCCATTTTCAGATAATGCCCTGAAAACTCCGCAATTTTAGTCAGCGAGCAGATATAACTTGTCCTTAGTCTCGATACTTTTTGACAATAAAAGACTCATCACCTTGGTGAGTCTTTTTTAGTTCTTCAGCTTTCTTCACTGCTGTTTGAAGCTTGGGATATGGTCCCGCCCATAAATATGCTTTAATCAACTCGTCACCTCCGGCTAGGGAACCGTAAACTAAATAATAAACACCATAAAGCTCGTTACTGCCGTTAATAATTTTAGTGAGCATAATACTATTAATGTCTCCCGTTTATATTTCCTAAATTTACCAACTCCCGATCTCATGCCCCAATCTATCCTAAACTAAAGAGAATATTGTGAGTGTAAGTCAGTTATGTCTCAAACCATTGCTCTAATTGCCCACGATCGCAAAAAAGATGATATTGTCAATTTTGCCAAGCAACATGCAGGAGTCCTCTCTCGTTACAAATTGATGGCAACTGCAACCACTGGCGGGCGCATCCAACAAGGAGCCAACTTGCAAGTTGAGCGTTTGTTATCTGGTGCTTTAGGAGGAGATGTTCAGATTGCGGCACAAGTGGCGGCAAATGAAGTAATTGCGGTTATTTTCCTAATCGATACCCTCTATACCCAGCCTCATGAACCTGATATCCAGACATTGTTAAGAATTTGTAACCTTCACAACGTTCCCCTGGCTACTAATCTTGCCACTGCTGAAGCCATTATCGCTAAGTTAGGGCAAAATCGTTGTGGATACTTAATTTTCAACCCAGTATCGGGGCAAGGTAATGCCGAAAAGGATTTAGCATTAATTCAGCAGCTACTAAAACCGGAAATTCATTTAGAGGTTTACTTGACGAATCCCGATACCAATGTTGTAAATTTAGCCAAGGATGCGATCGCAACTGGAGTAGACTTAATTATTGCTTCGGGTGGAGATGGTACTGTTTCGGCTGTGGCTGGGGCTACGATTGGCACGGGTATACCATTGGGAGTCATTCCGAGGGGAACGGCGAATGCTTTTGCTGCTGCTTTGGGGATTCCCAGTAATATTAAACGAGCCTGCGAGATAATTTTAGCAGGTACAACTCATACAATTGATGCTGCTCGTTGCAATCTACACCCGATAATTTTACTAGCTGGTATTGGTTTTGAGGCGGAAACAGTGGAAAGAGCTGATAGAGAGGCGAAAAAATTATTGGGACCATTAGCTTATATTTTAGCGGGGATGCAGCAACTTAATGAACATCAAATTTTTGATACGGAAATTGAAGTTGAAGGAGTTGTCAGTAATTGCCAAGCTGGGGCAATTACAATTGCGAATGCAGCACCCTCCACTTCAGTTTTAGCTCAAGGTATGGGGCAAGTTATACCTAATGATGGTTTGTTGGAGGTGACAATTAGTACTCAAAATACCAAAATGGAAGCAATTGATGCTATTATTGACCTTCTAGGAGCAGCCCTAATGAAGTCGGCGGTAAGGAGAGAAGATACCATATCTTTCCGCACTCAGGAGATTAAAGTAACCACTAATCCGCCGCAAAAAGTGGTAGTAGATGGGGAAATTATTGGTACAACTCCTGTGGAAATTCAATGTATTCCTCATGGATTAACGGTAATTGCTCCAGTTATTTTACCTGTAACACCTGCGATCGTAAGTAATGACTCGGAAAATGAGGTGTAGCAACAGTTAAAATGGGAGTATAGAGTAAAGATAGCATGTAAACTCAAGACTCAAAACAGATTTGGCGTAAATGAGGTTAAGCAAATGGATAGCATAGAACAAAGAAAACTTTTTTCGGCATTATGTCATGGAGCGATATTTTTGAGTTCCTTAGTGATTTCTATAGCGGTTCCTCTTGTCATATTGTTTATAACCAATGACCCTGTTGTCAAGGATAATGCCAAAGAATCATTGAATTTTCATATTAATCTTTACATTTATGCTTCGATCTTTGGATTACTTTGTTTTGTCTTGATCGGTTTTCCCTTACTAGGAATATTGGTAATTGTGAGTTTTATTATGCCTATTATTGCTTTGGTAAAGGTGCTGGAAAACCCGGATAAACCATATCGCTATCCTTTTATCTTTCGGATAATTTAAGTAAAAATGACGAAATGCGATCCGTACAGTGGGCTTCGCTATGGCAATTGGCAATCTCCATCTCCTTCATTAAATCTGTGGGAAAATCACGTCCATGTTTGGCGTGCAGAATTAGATTTACCGATATCGGAGATAGAGAAATTAGCCCAAACTCTATCTCCTGATGAAGTGGAAAGAGCGAATAGATTTTACTTTGAGAGAGACAAGAAACATTTTATTGCAGGTAGGGGTATTCTCAGGACAATTTTAGGTGAGTATTTGGATCTAAATCCGGCTGAAATTGAGTTTTCTTATAGTCCCCGTGGCAAACCAGCTATAGCTAATGTCAATCCAGATAAGACTCTTTATTTTAACTTGTCTCATTCCAAAGGGTTAGCTCTCTATGGAGTATCGCGAAATCTTAACCTGGGGATAGATTTAGAATACATCCGCCCGATGTCTGATATTGAGCAACTGGCAAAGCGTTTCTTTTCTTCTAGAGAGTATACTGCGATCGCAACTCTGCCCGATAATCAAAAGGAAGCGGCATTTTTCCAGGCTTGGTGTGCGAAAGAAGCTTATCTCAAAGCTACTGGCGATGGCTTGGCGGGTGGTTTAGCAGAAGTTGAAGTCTCTCTTATCTCTGGAGTAGCCCCCAAATTCCTGAGTATTTCAGGAAACTCACAAGCTGCATTGAGTTGGTCATTGCATCCCATCATACCAGCACCAGAGTACATGGGAGCTTTAGCTGTTGCAGGACACGATTGCACTTTGGAGTTGATCGATTATCCTATAATGGCTAATGGCTAATGGCTAATGGCTAATTACTAATTCCCCATTCTCTACTCCCTACTCCCTATTTCCCAATTTTGCATGACTTTAAAGGCAGTACTATTTGATTTTAACGGTGTCATTATTAATGATGAAGGTATTCATAAACAACTTATTGAAGAGATTCTCCTCCAGGAAAATTTACGCCCATCAGCCGATGATTACCGAGAATATTGTCTGGGAAAAAGCGATCGCGTATGTTTGATAGATTTACTCAAAAGTCGCGGTAGATTTGTCAGCGATAGCACCTTAAATAGTATGATTGCCCGGAAAGCTGAATTGTACCGCCAGAAGTTAGAAGAATTACCGAAATTACCAATTTATCCTGGATTAGAGGATTTAATTTTTAAAATTCGCCTTGCTGAGTTACCGATGGGAGTTGTTAGTGGCGCACTGAGATCCGAAGTTGAATTAGTATTGAGTCGTGTTGAGTTATTACCATATTTTTCCGTTATTGTAGCAGGTGATGATATTAAGGTAAGCAAGCCCGAACCCGATGGATATCTCTTGGCAGTAGAACGTTTGAACCAGCAATATCCAGATTTAAAAGCTTCCTCAAATGATTGTCTGGCAATTGAAGATACTTTTGCTGGAATTGAAGCGGCAAAAAGGGCAGGAATGCAGGTAGTTGGGGTAGCAAATACTTACCCCTTTCATATGATTCAGCGTCAGGCTAACTGGGCTGTGGATTATCTGAATGATTTGGAATTAGAAAGGGTTCAGGAAGTTTATGCTACAACAGTTGACAGTTGACAATGGACGGGAGCATCCCGTGAGGGAAG
>DOIX01000144.1:0-22795 GCA_003511885.1 Cyanobacteria bacterium UBA11153 | reverse complement strand
TTGCCTTCATTGGGATGCTCCCCAATAGACAGTTGACATTTGACATTAGATATTAGATATTACCTCAATCAATTTATGTCGGAAAAAACGATCGTTATCTTGATACCAGTCTCTGGCATTTTCGCCTAATTGCTTTTTAGTGTAATAATCCATTCCTAAAATTTCATTAATCTTCTCTTCTAGAGATGATGGATTGACATAATAGTTAGTACCCAAACGCTGAGTTTTAGTCTGGTGATAATCTACTAAAATACCTCGATTAGGATTGATGATTTGATTCATTGGCGGCGCATTGGTAGTGAGGGTGAGGGATTTACAGCTCATGGCTTCTACGATATAATGACCGAAGCCTTCGGCTTCGGAGGGACACAAGTGAATGCCATGAGAGTTCTGATATTCCTGGAGAACTCGATCGTCGAGATATTTGGTAATGTAGTGAATGTTGGGAGTGTGAGGATTTGCGATGCCTCCGGCGAGCGTTGGTGCAGCCTCTCGTAGAGAAGCTATCGTAGTTTCCGAATTGCTCTGGGAAATTTCCCAAAGAGAATTTCTCTTCTGTTTGATTATCAATTTAGGCCATTCTGGATGACGATTCCATAATTCCATAATTGTTTTTGTTCCTTTCTGCCAACTACTTGCTAGATGAATGAAAGAATTGTAATCTTTTGGATATTTATCGTTGAAGCAGTCAAGGCTGGTAAAACTAATAAACTCTGTTTTGCATCCCAATTTACTGAAAATATTTTGAGCTAATGGCGTTTTGCAAAGGATGTAATCAAACTCTTCTAAATGGGCACACCAAGACTCTCGAAACCATTCCTGATTAGGAATCAAACAGTTGACACGGGCATAAGAAAACAAAGAAGGTTGTACATACTCCAGAAATAAATTAATATCGTAGGGAGGCTTATTTCTCAAGGTATAGCTAGCACATCGATTAATTTTGCTTGTCACTCGCTGGATTTGATGGCTTAATGTCTGTTTTCCTAGAATATAAAACGTGACGGAAAAACCTGCTTTTCTGAGAATGCTAGACAGAATTGTGACATCGCGAGCTAACCCAGATTTACTATCTGTGGCGATAATATTAATTCGTCTCATGGTGAAATAAATTCTTTGAGGTTATCTAAGGTTTGCAGATTAATTTATGGTAGAATTCGATGATAGATGTACCCGTTAATCTGAAGTCTTCTAGGAAGACTGATTAAATATTTACCCAAACCAGATGTTTGTATCAGTTGATATTACAGTAGATGATTTCTGTATCAACAAATTCTCTTTGCCTGGAGAATAACAGACAAAAATACTTCAATTTGTTGATTGTGAATAGATGAGAGCGTAAAGCTAGAACTTCATAAAATTCTAGCATATAGAAAAGGTTACTGTTAGAGGATGATGAGATTAATATTTTTTATGAAAATAATAATAAGAAAATATTTTATATAGAGAGAATATTCATGGTAGAGGCGGTGATAAGATCGGGACTTACGCAGCAACGCTACTCATATTGGAGATGTCTATTGGATAGTGATGACTATTCTCCAGGTAAGAGCTATTTGATTACCCTCACATAAGTGTCAATTGTCAACTGTCAACTGGCTAATTTGTACCTTGTCGTACTTGCTCAGTATAGTCTTTAGGGCGTAACTGACGGAAAATCTGTAACATTAACTGACGTAGACTGGTGGGGAAATAAGACATAATCAAAGCTATTTTCACTTTGTTAGACTTACCCAATACTTGAGAAGATTGGGCTAATATTTGCCTTCCTTCCAGAGTATCACCATTTTCAATTAGTCTTAAGCCTAAGCATTCTTTTGTCCAGGCTAATTTGCGAATTCGCCGATTTTCCAAATCTGGAGAGGGAAACTGGTAACTGTCGATACAGAAAACCTTAGCCTTGAGAAAGTGTAGATTTTGCTTTAAACTAGTTTGTCCGCCGTGGAAGCGATACTCCATAAGATACTCTGGCAGAAAATAACCTGATTTATTTGCGATCGCTAATCTTACCAATAAATCATAATCCTCACATCCGTCTGCCTCTGGGCGCATGTAATCCACCTCCGCTAAAGAGGCGCGACGAAACAGGGTTGAGCCTACCTGTAAGCTTTGGTGTTGGAAGGTTTGGAGGATTAAATCGGGAATTTTACCTTCCTTGAGCTTGTCTTTGCCCCATTTAGCCGCATTCTCTAGAGTAGCCGACTCCATCCGCTCCCCATTTTGATTGATAATCCAGTGATTGGTACAAACAAAATCTACTGTAGGTTCATTATCTAATACCGCCACGGTTTTAGCTAAAAATTCCGGAGAGATGGCATCATCGTCATCGAATTTAACAAAATATTCCCCAGTGGCGGCATCAAAGCCGGAACGCATATTTTTACTTCTTCCCATGTTTTTTGGCTGGCGAATATAGTGAATCCGGGCATCCTGCCATTGACTTACTAATTCTGACGTGTTATCAGTAGAACCATCATCGCAGATAATCAACTCAAAATCCTGATAAGTCTGATTGAGAACACTTTGAACAGAATACTTCAGGAAACTGGCGCGATTATAAGTAGGGATACAAACGGTAACTTTAGGCATGGATTTAGCAAATTCAACAAATTTAACTACTCTTGAATAATATTTTATGCTAGCTTGGATATATGAAGATAATTATTTCTTAAATTTCCGATTTAAACCAATTTTCAATTTTTGCCCCATACTTTGAATTTGCCTTTGACTTGTATCCAGCCAACTTTGCGGTTTTAACTCTGTCGGTATTTTGTCGGGTTGCTTGAGAAAGCGATAGTACAAAAAAATATCTTTGTAACGAATATTCACATCCTCTCCCTGACATAGCCGCGCAAAATCTTTAGATGAATAGTTCATGTAATGAAGGCGGTGAATTGGTTTTAATCCCTCCTCGTTGTAGAGAACATTATCAATATTGACAAATGGATCCGCATCAGCACAATTACCAGTTCGTTCTTGAGGATTAGAACTTAGGGTAAAGTTAAACAAGGAGGCATCGATCCGCAGAGTCATGTAATTGAATAAAAACGAATCATCCCACCAACCATTACCATTAATCCATTTGACTTCGCCTTTGTCAATCAAAAGCTCCCTCAATCTCAAAAGTTCATTGGGATCGAAAAAGCCTTGCTTAGAACCCCAAAAGCTACCGCAGTGAAGTTTGGGACGAATATCGGCTTCTTGGAAAAGACCAGATTTTTCAATAACCGATATATTTAAAGCAGCAACAGGATTTGGTTTCTTATGTTCCCAATCATCAAAGACAAAATCATAAGTTTTTAACTTTTCAAAGATATCATCTATTGGCTTCATCGCTAAACTATCAGCATCATAAAATACAAATTTATCAAATATACCATCAAACGCTACAAATTTTCTTTGTAAATGTCCGCCATACCACCGAGAATTAGATAATTTATTCTTAGTGAATTTGGCCTTGGTAACCCAAACTTCTTGCGCAAAATCTTCCCAGCGCTGAATTGATTCCCAATTATCAAATATTGTAACATTAGGTCTAGAAGCGATTTCCTGTTTTACTTTGTCTAGGCGATCGTCGTAAGGAATAATACAAACAGGTATATCTGGGCTGACATTGACCTCAATGCTATTTATTAAAGCTACTAATTGGTCAAAAACAACATCATTAGCTAGAGTATAAATTCCAAAGGAAGGCATTGTAAATAATCCTCCAGTATGTAAAAATGTTCGGCACAAATATTAGGTTATCTCTAAAGATACAGGATGGAATAGTCTGGCTTTGATGGCAACGATAAACCGGGCATATTAACCATTAAAAATAGCTTCTAGATGGTACGAAAGACTGAATTTACGCGGGACGTTCCAATTGTGCAAAAGTAGACTACTTATTGAGCACGATAGGCAAGATCCCTGTGTAAAGTATACCCAGACATAAGTTTTGGCAACCAAGTTAAGGATTGTAAAGATGCTCAATCTATCTGTTCCCTGTTGCCCCTTCCCTTCTCTTCACGAGAGACTTTAATTTTGTCCGATTACTTCTAATTCATTTTGCTAAGAGATAGTTCTTTTGATTTTAGCAACTGCTTTCTGGAATTTTCGATTCATTTGTGTTAAAGTTGTCGGCTTTTTCAACTCCATCGGTTTCAGATTTGGTTCTTTAAGAAATCGGTAATGGAGGAAAATATCTTGGTAACGGATATTAACATCTTCTCCCTGGCATAAGCGGGTAAAATCAATGGCAGGATAGTTCATGTAGTGAATCCGATGAATGGGTTTTAATCCCTCCTCATTATAAAGAACGTTATCAATATTGACAAATGGATCCGCATCAGCACAATTGCCTGTTCTATCTTGCCCATTAGGACTGAGGGTAAAATTAAATATCGGTCGATTTAGGGGAAAAGTCAGATAGGTAAATAAAGCTGAACTAGACCACCAAGCAGTTGGACGTACCCATTCTACTTCTTTTCCCTGAATCAATCGCTCTTTTAACATTCCTAAAACTTCAGAGTTAAAAATTCCCTTTTTCGAGCCGATGAAACTGTCGCAATGTAGCTTTCGTCTGATGTCAGCTTCGGTGAGATTAGTAGCTTGTTCAATTTTGGATAAATCGACTTGCGTTACTTCTCTTGGTTTGGCATGTTCCCAATCATTAAAGACAAAATCGTAATCTTTGATTTTCTCGAATATATCATCAATTGGTTTCATAGCTAAACTGTCAGCATCATAAAACACAAAGGTTTCAAAGTCACCATGAAAAGCTGCAAACTTGCGATGAACATACCCTTTGTACCAGCCAGGGCGAGATAAACTGGATTCACTAGCTCTAGGATGGGCTTCCCATACCTGATTCACAAACTCATCCCATTTTTCCAGGGATTCCCAGTTATCAAAAAGTGTAACATTGGGTCTGATAGCAATTTCCTGGTTAACTTTATCGAGTTTGTCATTATAAGGAATTACACAAACCGGAATATCTGGGCTAACATTGACTTCAATACTGTTGAGCAAAGCTACTAATTGGTCGTAGACTACATCATTTGCCAGGGTATAAATTCCACGAAAAGGCATTAATCAAACTCCTTAATTGAACGAGATATAAATAACCAATTTCAATCTAGAACAGTCCTGAAGTTATGAAAAATCTTGACAGAGATTATCTATGTAGATCGATCGTTGTCCAGATAATTAAATCTCGCCAATTCCATCTCACAGATAAAATCTATAAATCTGATAGTTTCCCACTTATGCGAGTACAGAGATAAACATTGAGGGGAACATTCAGACTATGACACACCCATTGAGAATTCATGTCATTTCCACTATAACTCAGGATTTTTGAAATGTCACTAGCAGGATCGGATCTAAATAGGTTAGGTTAAAATGGTGGCACATGTTTTTCGATCGGATTGATTCCTAACCCTTGTCTGCCCTTGACTGCGGCAGAATGCGATCGGGGAAACTCCGAAACAAAAAGGCTAGGATAACATACCGGGGAGTGTCAATTGAAAATCGGCAATTATCCGGAGACGATCTAACTAATTAAGAATATGAATATTCAACGAATAACCAATAACTCAAATAACCAAACAACTGTACCAAAAGTTTCAGTAATTGTGCCTATTTATAATGGGGAAAACGATCTACCTGACCTAATCCATTGCCTAATGGAGCAAAATTACCCGGCGGAGCGGGTAGAATATTTACTGGTAGATAATCATAGTTGCGATCGCACTCCGGAAATTCTCCAAAAAGCAGCCCTTGAAGCGGAAGCCAAAGGTATCGCGCTATACTCCCTGACAGAAAACCAAATTCAAAGCTCCTACGCCGCACGCAATAAAGGCATTCACGCTGCAACCGCAGACATTCTAGCATTTACTGATGCCGACTGTCGCCCCCTACCGCAATGGTTGAATCTCTTAGTTGAACCTTTTATCAATCCCAAGGTGGGTTTAGTCGTGGGAGAAATTACCGCTCTACCAGGAAAAACATTACTAGAAAAACATGCCGAACGCCAGAGTACCTTAACTCAAAAAGATACCCTAGCTCATCCTTTTTGTCCCTACGGGCAAACTGCTAATTTGGCAATTCGACGAGAAGTTTTCCAGGAAATTGGCTTATTTCGTCCCTATATGACAACTGGTGGAGATGCGGATATCTGTTGGCGCATTCAGAGGGAAACCGATTGGCAACTCTATTTTGCAGAAACGGCAATTGTTCAGCACCGCCACCGGGCTGATTTACAGGAATTCCGCAGTCAATGGCAACGTTATGGACGTTCTAATAAATATTTACACGAACTCCATGGAGTAGACTTACGACCAAAATTAAATGCCAAAAAATCTCTATATTTAATGAGTCGTTGGTTCCTCAAAGAATTGCCGATAACAACGGTAAACGCGATCGCAGGTAAAGGCTCTTTTGTGGATATATTGGGTACACCAATTAACTTATATGGCTCATGGGCGCGGGATGTGGGACAACAAAAAGCGCAACTGCCCGCCAAAGCAAGAGAGATTGAGTTTCTAGCCAAAAACAACAATTGAGTTCAGATTTGTTAGTGATTTGTTCTTAGCTATTGTTGATCATGAATTTAACAAACAACCAACAACAAACAACTAATAACAAATAACTAATGACAAATCACTAATTTATATGTTATAACTGAGCCGTTAGTACTTCCCTCACCTTTCTCCCCCCTAAACTTATGCCACAACCACAAATCGCTGCCATTATCTGCACTCACAATCGGGATAATTATTTAGGAGCCGCCATTGATAGCTTGCTGGCACAGGATTGTCCGGATTTTGAAATTATAGTAGTTGATAATGCGTCGAGCGATCGCACTCGTGAAGTTGTCGAACAACGCCTCCCCCACCCCCGCTTGAAATACGTTTACGAAGAAGAACTAGGCTTGTCAGTTGCGCGTAACCGGGGCGCAAAGGAAACAACTGCTCCCATTCTCGCCTATCTAGACGATGATGCAGAAGCAAGTCCCCAATGGTTAAGAGTATTATTAACAGCTTATCAAAATAACGAAAAACTTGCTGTAGCAGGTGGTAAAGTTACCCTAATTTGGCACAATAACGCCACTCCTCCCAACTGGATTTCTCCAGAATTAGCCGGGGGTTTGGGCTTGTACGATTTGGGAGATAAAATGGTATATATTAAAGATCCAGGTCTAACACCTAGAGGATTAAACTATTCCATCCGACGTACATTTTTAGACCAAACATTTTTAGACAAAATTGGTATTGGTGGATTCGATCCAAATTTAGGACGGAAGGGTAAAAAATTACTTTCTAATGAAGAATTATATATGACCGAATTAGCACTGAAAAAAGGATGGCAAGTGGCTTATATTCCCGAAGCATTAGCCGCACATAATGTCGCTCCGGAACGAATGAAACCAGATTGGTTTTTACGGCGAAGTTGGTGGCAAGGTGTGAGCGAATGTTATAGAGAAAAAAGTGCCGGAAGAACAGGAATTGGTCAAATTAGACGAGGTGGGGAACGGATGATCCGAGGACTGTATAAATCATTAAAATATTTCTCAGATCCAGCCAAAAGGTTTGATAATTTAACATATACTTACTGTCAAATCGGTTATTTAAGTTCCGTACTACAAGGTATGATGGGAGTAGGGAGTAGGGAGTAGGGAGTAGAGAATGGGGAGTAGGGAATAAACTGCAACAATTACTAATTACCTGTTTCCCGTTTTTTGAATAAACAACCAATAATAAAGAACGAATAACAAATGAAAAAAGCACTAATTTGCGGAGTTTCCGGTCAAGATGGAGCATATTTAGCCCAGTTACTATTAAATCGAGGTTATACAGTCTATGGAACATCGCGAGATGCACAAATGTCATCATTTCAAAATTTAGTACGATTGGGTATCCGCGACCAAATAAAGCTAGAATCTGTCTCGATCACCGATTTTCGCAGTGTCTTACAAATATTATATAAAACCGAACCAGATGAAGTCTATAATTTGGCGGGACAGAGTTCAGTAAGTCTTTCCTTCGATCAACCTGTAGAAACACTAGAAAGTATTTCTATAGGGACATTAAATCTTTTAGAAGCCATTCGCTTTACAGGTGCAAAGATTAAATTTTATAATGCTGGTTCTAGTGAATGTTTTGGTGATATTGGTGAAGCTGCTGCCGATGAAATGACTCCATTTCGTCCGCGAAGTCCTTATGCTGTCGCTAAATCTGCCGCATTTTGGCAAGTATCAAACTATCGAGAAGCTTACGGATTATTTGCCTGTTCTGGAATTCTATTTAACCACGAATCACCCTTAAGGCCCCAAAGATTCGTTACCCAAAAAATTGTCGCTACTGCTTGCAGAATTGCTCGAGGAAGCACAGAAAAACTTTATTTAGGCAATATTGATATTAAACGAGATTGGGGTTGGGCACCGGAATATGTGGAAGCCATGTATTTAATGTTGCAGCAAGACGAAGCCGATGATTTTGCGATCGCAACTGGTGAAAGTTACAAGCTAGAAGACTTTGTGGCTGAGACTTTCGCGTATATTGGACTAGATTGGCAAGATCGTGTCGTTAGCGATGCCAGTCTGTTACGACCAACTGATTTAACAGTTAGTTGGGGAAATCCAGCCAAAGCCAAAGAAAAATTAGGTTGGCAAGCTCAATATAAAATGCCAGATGTAGTGCGAATGATGATGGAAGATAGAATGAAGATTGAAGACAGAATAATGTCCAATACTAGCTGGTAGTTGCTAATTATTAATGGCTAATCTCTAATCGTTAATAATAGGGGATAGTTAAAACTCAAAAATCAAAACTATTCCCCCATTTTCTACTAACTAAGCCCCACTCTACATCAAAAATAATGAAAATTCTTGCTATATCTTCCACTTTTCCCTATCCACCAACGCGAGGAGGAACCCACAATCGCACCTTTAATTTACTGAAAAATATTGCCCAAAACCATCAAGTTACCATCATTACCCAACGTCCACCAGAAGTAACAGATGCAGAAGTTGCAGGATTGCGTGAGTGGGTGGAAGAAGTGATAGTATTTCCTCGTCCCAAAGAAGCAAAAGGCGGAATTATTGCTAAACTTAAACGTACTGCTGAATTTCTGCAAAAAGGAACACCACCTAATGTAATGTACCTCTACGATCCCAAAATTCAAAAATGGATTGATGAAGCAGTAGCCGCTGGAAAGTTTGACGCGATTACCTGCGAACATAGTGTTAATGAAGTTTACATTAGATCGGAATGGAAAAAACAGTTAAAAACAGCCATTAATATCCATAGTTCAGTTTATCGCACTTGCAAAAATCAGTTAGAAACTGGAACATCAGATAATCCGTCACGGGATAAATTATACTTACCTTTACTCAAACGTTACGAAAAAAATTCCGTCCAAAAATTCTCCAACATTGTCGTCACCACCGATGAAGATTGGCAACAAATGCGAGAATTCAGTTCCAATAGTGAAGTAACAATTAGTCCTAATGGAGTAGATTTAGCAGAATTTACCTATCGAAAATCAGATCCAGGCGGACATCACCTTATATTCTGTGGTGGATTAGATTATTTTGTAAATATTGATGGTGCTTGCGTATTAGGAAAAGAAATATTACCTAGATTGCAAGAAAAATATCCCGATACAACAGTAACATTAGTTGGTTCTAAACCCGCACCCGAAGTATTAGCATTAGCCGAAAATCCGGCAATTACCGTAACGGGAAGAGTTCCCTCTATGACAGAATATTTGCATCGCGCTACAGTTTGTGTCGTACCTTTGCGTAGTGGATTTGGGATGAAAATAAAAACCCTCGAAGCCATGGCTGCGGGAGTACCTGTCGTAGGTAGCAATCGCGGTTTGGAAGGATTAAATGTTGATGGGGATGGTGTGCCGTTGAGAGGAATTCGTGCTAATTCTATCCCGGAATATGTGGAGGCGGTTACCCGATTGTTTGAGGATGCTAAACTTAGAGAAGAGTTATCTCGGAATGCGCGATCTTTTATTGAGGAGAATTATACTTGGGAAGGTGCGGCGAAGATTTATGAACGGGTGTTGGAGGGCAAAGGTTAGTATGGTAATATCGAATTTATTGCTATGGGAATAAGATATTTTTTTTAACACAGAGTACACAGAGGGTGGCACAGAGGTACACAGAGGTTTTTGAGGTTTAATAATTCTGATGCAACCGGAAATGAGGGAATTGCCTGGTTTAATTTTCCACAACTTTTTGTAATTGAGGTTGGATGGTATTACAAAAATCTATAAATATCTGGAATGAAGGCAAATGCTGTTCTTCCTCTTGAATCCTTTTTAATAATTGCTCTAGATAGTAATCCTTTAAAACATCACCGGGATTTCGTTTAGAATAGTTAATATTCTTTTCGTGGAATAAGTATCTTAAATAAGCTTCGTGGAATTGGGCATGAGTATTAAATCCGTGATACTTACCCATTAACTCTGGACAATTTTCTGCAACATTGTAATAACGAGTATAGTCTAGCAAGGGGCTACCTTGAGGATTTTTTGAGTAAATTTTCTTATTTCCAAGAAACCAAGTCTCTAAGCAGCGATTTTGAATTATGAGAATCAGTTGGGTATTTCCCAATTTGATATTTTTACTTTGGATAAAATCATAAATTTCCTGTTTAATATTGGCAACTGTATTTTCTTCAGCATCCAGACAAAGTACTAGGTAGTTGTATTTACCAATGGAAGTAATATCTTCAATCGCATTAGGCAGATGATCGTAAATAATAGAAGGATAGCCTTCTCCACTAAATAGGTAATAATTATTCCGATTGACTTCTTGATAATTCTTAACTTGTCGTAATTCTGGCAAAAGATAAGCTAGCCAAGCTGGATAAACTTTTCTTTCTGTTTTTTTTCCCTCTACAAGAAAGTATAGATTCATCCTACTTGTATTCCTTCTTTGTAAGCGTCAAGATTAATTAGCTGCATAAAAGATTGGTGTCTGGAGTTACCAATGTTATACTCCTTAGCATCTTTAGCTGTGACTACACCACCTTTACGAGTCACTATTTTCCAGTATTCCATACCAATATTATTAATAATATAGGGATGGTGACTGGTGATGATAAATTGTATATTCCTATTTTCTAATAGTAATTCAGTCACGACATCAATACAATTGACACCGAGACTATTTTCAAATTCGTCAATTAAAATCACAGTGCCTTCAGGGGACAAGTATAGTTCGCTAATGTGCATGAGAGTCCTAAACATTCCTGAAGATATTCGATCTTGTGCGATCCAATTATTGACATCTTTTTCCTTAATGTGAACAAACGGATAGTCAGCAAAAACTACTGGCAAATCTTCATTTTCGTATGGTTCTATTTTTAAATCTTCCACCTGAACAAATATTTCGATAAAACTTCTTTTTATTTTTTCAAAAACTTCTGGAATATTCTTGTAAGCCAAGGCAAGTTTTATGTGAGTTGGCAATCTACTTTTTTGAATTTTTTCTATAGAAAGATATTTTTTAGTTAATGAGGTATACATAAGGCGATGGACTGCATCAACTGAGCTAGATTGATCGCTATAAATTATTTTATTAAATCCATTTTGTACTGGTGCTACATCTTCTTCTTCACTTAAGATACTAACTACACTTTCAAATGGTGATAGCTTTGGCAATAGTTTACCTTTAAATTTTATTCCATTGTCATCTCTATCTATAATTATTTCTTCATTTAATGATAGCTGTTCGGAAATAATTCTAAAATCATCATTGGTTGGTTTGTCATCCTCATTCATTAGGATTAATGGAGGTGATTTCACAGTTTCAAATTCTCCTTGCCATCGATATTCTAAGTTATTTATAGTCGAAAAATTAATATTCCATTTCACTCCATTCAAAGAACGACCATTAGCGATTCCTCGGATAGCCATGATTGATTGAAGAATTTGAGTTTTGCCAACCCCAGACACACCAACTAATAAAGTAAGATTGGAAAATTGTATAGGCTCAAACTGCCATTCTAATTCGCGATCGCAATAAGTTATCTCTTTAATTCTCATATTTCCATACCACTTCTCAAAAACCAGGCAATATAGCTGAGATAATTTATACAATAATTTGTACTTACCTCCAAGCTTACCTCACACCATCTCATCCAACTTACACTATCATAATAACATTCAATACCTGACAAAAAAACCTCCGCATTCCTCTGCGCTACCTCTGCATCCCTCTGCGTTAAAAAAACATAAAATTAGAATACAAATGTACTGACTATTTCCAGATTTAGCTATCGCAACCTATAATTCACCCCCACTCAAATCCCTAAAACCATTACAATAAAAGAAGCAACTCCTGCTTCTAACTATGAACCATGACTACCCAAACACCCGTAGAATTCCAAGACGCATTTGATGTAATTGTAGTCGGTGCCGGACACGCCGGATGCGAAGCCGCCCTCGCCGCCGCCAGATTAGGCTGTCGTACCCTATTACTAACCTTAAATCTCGACAAAATCGCGTGGCAACCTTGCAATCCTGCCGTCGGCGCACCTGCTAAATCTCAACTCGTCCATGAAGTGGATGCTTTAGGTGGAGAAATTGGCAAAATGGCGGATCGCACTTATTTACAAAAGCGGGTACTGAATATGTCGCGAGGTCCCGCAGTTTGGGCGTTACGGGCACAAACTGATAAGCGGGAATATGCGGCGGTGATGAAAGGAATTGTGGAAAATCAAGAGAATCTTACCATCAGAGAAGGGATGGTAACAGATTTGATTTTGGGAAAAAATGACGAGGTTATTGGAGTTGAAACTTATTTTGGTGTAGCTTTTCAATCCCCTACAGTTGTTCTGACTACGGGGACATTTTTGGGAGGAATTATTTGGGTTGGTAATAAATCAATGTCAGCAGGAAGGGCGGGAGAATTTGCTGCTGTTGGGTTGACAGAAACTTTGAATAAGTTAGGTTTTGAAACTGGACGGTTAAAAACAGGAACTCCGGCACGGGTAGATAAAAGATCTGTAAATTATAGTAAGATGGAACCGCAACCGGGAGATACCGAAGTTAGTTGGTTTAGTTTCGATCCAGAGGTGTGGGTGGAAAGGGAACAAATGAGTTGTTATATCACCCGGACTACTTCCGAAACTCATCGATTAATTCGGGAAAATTTACACTTATCTCCCGTATATGGCGGTTGGGTTGATGCTAAAGGTCCCCGTTATTGCCCGAGTATTGAAGATAAGATTGTTCGCTTTGCCGATAAGGATAGTCATCAGATATTTATTGAACCGGAAGGTAGAGATATTCCCGAACTCTATATCCAGGGATTTTCTACTGGTTTACCAGAGAATTTACAATTGCAATTACTCCGGACTTTACCTGGTTTAGAAAATTGCACAATGTTGCGTCCAGCTTATGCGGTGGAATACGATTATTTACCAGCAACTCAGTGTTATCCTACCATGATGACGAAGAAAATTGCTGGGCTATTCTGTGCTGGACAAATTAATGGCACAACTGGTTATGAAGAAGCCGCAGCCCAGGGTATTGTCGCAGGAATAAATGCAGTCCGATATGTTCGGAATCAAGAACAAATTATCTTGCCTCGCGAAGAAAGTTATATCGGTACTTTAATCGACGATTTGTGTACTAAAGATTTAAGAGAACCTTACAGAATGTTAACCAGTCGTTCCGAATATCGGTTACTATTACGTTCCGATAATGCGGATCGTAGAATGACTCCTTTAGGTAGAGAAGTCGGATTAATAGATAACCGTCGTTGGCAATTATATACCGAAAAACAAGCTAAAATTGCCGCAGAAAAAGAGCGACTTCAGGATGTTAGAGTTAAGGAACATGAAGCAGTAGGAATTGCCATAGCCACCGATACCGAACAAAAGATCAAAGGTTCCATTACACTAGCAGAATTATTGCGCCGTTCCGGTTTCCACTATGTCGATTTAGAACGATATGGCTTGGGTAATCCAGAACTAAATCAAGTAGAAAAATTCGGTGCAGAAATTGACATTAAATACGCCGGATATCTCCAACGCCAGCAAAATCAAATTGACCAAGTTTCCCGTCAAGCACATCGACAATTACCGCCGGATTTGAATTACGATGCTATTGAAACCTTATCCAAAGAATCTCGCGAAAAACTGATGAAAGTCAAACCCCTAACCATTGGGCAAGCTTCGCGAATCGGTGGCGTGAATCCAGCAGATATTAATGCCTTGCTGATTTATTTAGAAGTGGGTTGTCGGACTTTGCAAGGAGTCCGTTAACATTGTTCGTAGTAGGGGCTTTAGCGCCTTTACTATTTGTTCGAGAAATAGGTAGTTTGAGGTGGGCTGGAGGAGATGGGAATTTTTTTTAACGCAAAGGGCGCAAAGGTTTTTTTTGTTAATTCGGCAGGGGGATTGCGGAGGGATAAAAAATGCGATTGCTCTTTTGTTGTAAACTATATCTTCTGTTTTCTCCTCATGCCTTTATTGAGGACTGAAAAAAAGAAGATCCTAACCCCATACATCCACATCCTCACCACTTTCATTCACTCCATCGCAGTATTCACCAATTCCCTCAAATAACTTCCAATGAGATAGACATTACTACTAACTGAGTAGCATCTAGGTGATAAATGTGAGGATTAGAACTATTGCTATCATCGAGATCGTTTAGTAAATTAGTAACTATCTCCGTTGGTTGGTTAGCGGTATCAACAGTTATTGGCCCACCCTTCTGCCCTCTAGAAGAAGCAATTGTTCTTAAGGCTTTTAGGGTGTTTTCTAAAGGTTTGCTACTGGCGATAATCAGTACTTCTACTATTCCGGCAGGTGGTTGAGTAACTAAAGAAAAATTATCTTTAGTTAAGTTGGGTACATGTAATGTTTCTTCTGGTTTAATTCGCGTGACATCTTCTGCGGCTGTCCATTGATTGGGGAATAAAACTGTCATCTCAGTATGGGAATCAATAACTATAATACAGCCATAAATATCGCGAAGTTCGTTATTGGTAATATGAAACTGAAGCTTTGTACCGACGGGGAGAGCGGGAATATTTTTGCTATCGCTATTTCCGCTAAATCCACCGATGATGCTACCATGACTGGGACATCTAACTGGTTTTTCTTGCCGAATCCCGGCTTGTTTGGTTAAGTTAGAGGTTGGACACCGCAAAGTGCCTACTTCTCCAATTAATAATCCTTCTTCTCCTTCTAAAGTCATATTGGCAACTGCGTTAAGTTGGGAAGAATTGGGATTGAGGGCTAGTTTGACTAAACGCACAGCGAGTAAGGATTTAAGTTTGGGAATTAAACGTGTTATTCCATTTGTTATGGTTTCATTTTCTAAACCAAATGAGTTGGGAACTATCTCTATTTCTGGTGAAAGTAATCCAATACTACCAACTGGTGGAATTGTCCCGACTGCGGCATAATTTAAGTGAAAAATTTCTTTGACTGAGAAATCTGATTTCTGGGATGAATTAGACTTATGTGTCTGAGATTTCTGGATAGCCCTTTGCTGATTATTTTCTCTTTCCTTTAATTTATCTTGATAAGCAATCGTCATCCGACTGAGAATATAGTCGATTTCCCCTTCCTCGATAATTTCTATGCCTTTAATAGCTTGTAAGGTAGATTTTACTGTCACCTTATCTCTTGCCATAGAGGGATCGATCCCAATCCGCAAGGTTAAATTGTCGGGAATTCCCCGCATCCTTTCTTGAAGTAAAACTCCCGATTTTACTCCATTAGATAATCCTTCGATAATTTTGCCTTGCCCCAGCAAACCTTGACGAGATTCTAACTCTACTAATCCTTGCTTATTCCCAAGATTATCGATAATTGTCAGGATAGCCCCACCATCGAAAGCCGCTAAACTTTCTGGATTAATTCCACCCAGCCATAATGTCACCACATTACCCATAACTTTAGTAATCGCTGCTTCGGCAGGTGGCGTTTGAGGTGAAATAAAATAAGTCGGTTGCTTTTCATTTCCACTATTAAATTTCACTATTAATTCCGGAAACTGACTAGAAAAGCGTTTCAGTCCCCGACTAATATTAATTACAGCACTTTCAACCCTTTCGCTACCAGTTTCTTGCCACAAATACTGCGTTAACCAATAAGTAAAAGCCCCTGCATACACATCATTAAATAATAATTCTTTAGCTAATTCATCCCCTCCATCACCTGAAATGATAACTCCTTTAGGAATCCCAATATTCCGGTGTATTTTTAACTCATTATTCGATAATCCTAACCGCATTAACCATCCATTTCGATCCGAAATTTCTTCTTGACTCACTCGATATTTACCAGAATTAAACTTAGAAATAACACCCAACCCACCTCGACTACTTCTCCCTGCAAAACAACTATCCAAAACCAGCGTCACTTTTTCCGTATTTATCCCCGCCATCAGTAACCAGAGCAGAGATTGAGTAATATCCCCAACCGCACCATCAGAATTTGGGGCACAATCAAAAGGCACCAGAGTACCGATAAAACCATTACTTCCAGCCCCATCAGAATCCAAAATGCGATCGCCCTGTCCCGAAAAATGAAATACTACGATATCTCCAGGCTGTGCTTGCCCAATCAAACGATCCTCAAAAGCCTGAATAATCCCTTGCCGAGTAGCTTTTTCATCAGTTAAAACCAGAATATCTTCTGGCTCAAAACCAAACCGATAAATCAGTAATTGTTTTTGTAATTCCACATCTGTAACCGCCCCCTTTAAATCCGGAAAGCGATTGCTCTGTTGATACCGATTAATACCCACTAGTAATGCCAGTTTCCGAGCCTTATTTCCCGCCGCAATAGCCACAGATTTTTCTTCCTGCCCGGGATTAATCTGATGTAACCCAGCCGTTACCAAAACCCCCCCCGCAAACTGAATAAACTGTCTGCGTTTCATGCCGCTCATCATTTTCCTATCCTCAATATCACACAATAGAGTTAGAGTTTCAGGATAAATCTCTCTTGACTACCCTATAGATTACTTAACTCTGAGTGGCAATAGGATATGCAGTTAAGATTTGTGAAGGATGATGGAGTCTGAATATCGCAACACCCACATCGCTATTGACACAAATAACGTCATGAACAATTTACAATAGACATCTCCAAAATATAATTTCGAGATCTTTTATCTATGTAGGGGTGAAGCATTTGGGCGACAATTTATGTCGAAAACCCCAGATATACAGTCCAAATGCTTCACCCTCCCCCTGGATCTCTAAACACACTCTAGGCGATAATTTATTTGTTGGAGAAGTCTAATTGACAGCAGGCTCATCTGAGTAACTATCAACTATCAACTATCAACTATCAACTACCATAAAAGATTGTAAGGATACGGCAGAAACCGTACCCCTACATATTGTGGATAAATTGAGAAAGTCAAAAACCCAAACACCGCCTAACAGAAAAAAGACATAGCTTGGGCTTTTACATTTTCTTATCTCTTTGTTGGCGACGGCGATCGCGCCACTCTGCTGCTGTCAAATAGACAACACCACCAGTCAGCAAGACTAATAAGCCGATAGCGGCGAGAAACAAAACCGAGACAAAATAAGTTTCCACAGCAATCTAAAACCCGTTACGTCCCCAAATCACCATAGAAATTGACCAGGTGAATAACACCAGTACCGAAACCCAACCCAATGTCAGAATATCCATCTCGCTTGTTAACCGTTACAATTGACATTCCCCTGGCTCAAGAGTAGGGGATTCTTAAGACATCACTGCCTTAATATCCTGCTTACACAGGTTCCCAGGCTCAACACGTTTCCCACTAGGGTGTGCTGATGTCTCCTTACGATTTTTCGGGCGTTTAAGTTTCGAGGAGTCCCCCCGTAATAGATATATGTTAGCGCAAAAGTGATGCCAAAAATAGAACTTGTATCCACAGCGGGCAATATTGGCACGGAAAGGGGAAAAATATACATTGCCGGGGGAGCGTGACTTGGCGCAGATACTCTGGTGAGGATTGACGTACTCCCCTGGTTGAAACACGGGGTAGCGCTTAAAAAGTTGTTACGAAGCGGGATAAATCCGCGCTTCTGAACTTTTCTTCCTGCTTCTTAGACTCTTAACTAGACTGTTACCAGTCCCCGCCAGGTTGTCTCCACAGGCAATTTCTTTATTGTCCAGGATGCCTCCCACCCCAGACAGTCCACGATTGCGGACAATTTGTGCTGCTGCTACATCTTTCGCGATCGCGAAATTTCAGGATGGTGCATTAGGTTATATGATAACGCACCATCTGAATGGTTTGGGTTTGAGTTAGAATTGATATATTGTAAAAGGGATTTAAGGATGACGGGTGAATCTTATATTTTTTTGGCAGGTGCAAGTCGAGGAGTTGGCAGAGAAATTGCTAACTGTTTAATGGCACAAAGCCAGAAGGTTAAAGCCTTACTACGTGGTGAAGCATCTCGCCCGGAATTAGAAGCAATGGGTATTAAAGTTGTCAGGGGAGATGCTCTGGATGCGGAGGCTGTTGAACGAGTAATCTTGACAGATCAACCGATTATAGCTGTAATTAGCACAATTGGCGGTTTGCCCAAAGATGGCGAGCGTGCTGATTATTTGGGAAATAAGCATTTAATTGATGCCGCAGTTAAGGCTAAGGTTAGCAAGTTTATCTTAATTTCTTCTATTGGTAGCGGTGAAAGTGCTGTGGCTTTGCCTCCCCAAGCCATGGAAACCTTAAAATCTGTATTAATTGAAAAAGAACAAGCCGAAAAATATTTAATGGCTAGTGGATTAAATTATACCATAATTCGACCGGGCGGATTAAAGTCAGAACCTGCAACTGGAAATGGTATTCTTACAGAGAATTATCGAATATCAGGCATGATTCATCGCGCTGATGTGGCTGAGTTAGCTTGTAAGTGTTTGTTTGCTGATGCGGCTAATCGTAAAATATTTTCGGCTATTGATAGGATGCAAATGTATGGTGCTGGTGAAGTTGAGGAATTTAGTTTAGGGTAGTTTTAACATGTATTCAGGTTAGGAAAACTGGTGCAAGGTTGATGGGGTGGGGCAGCCGATGGGTTAGTGGTGGGGTGGGGCAGCCGATGGGTTGTTTGAGGGAGATGATTCTGGTTTAGATGTGAAAGGTTTTAGCCAATGGTGAGAGATTGCCCAGTCTAGAGTAAAACGGGCGATCGCAAAACATGTCATACTCTCTATAACCCAGATACCTAATAACCAGTATTCTTGGGGAAAGTCTGCTTCTCCTTCAATGGATGCTAATCCTCTCACCAATCCAAAGGCTAAGACTGCACCAGATTTGAGATGAGGGTTATCGTCATCTCGGATAATGTAACGGTAGGTGACTCCGAAGAGGAAACCGGATACAATTGCGATCGCGATCTTGATTAACAGATGTTCGATTGTCTCTGTTTGCCCGTCTTGCCACAGATGGATTCCTTTGCCTAGTGGCAGATGATGGGCGATTGCGATCGCCATATATACTATAGTTAGAGATAACGCTGAGATTGTCCCTGCTTTGAGTGATTCGATTCGATCTATCATCCTGGTGCGATTTCGGTTCTTCCGTACATACTTATACTCAACTATCAGTTTGAATAGCTCAAAAGCCATCATACCTATATTTCATTCAAGAGATCTATAAAATCCTTGAGAATGTTAGCCATAATCATTACTGGGTAAAGCTTTAGTCAGGGTTTCCTGAGAAAGTCTTTTTGTGAGGGTGGGGATAATTGATAGTTGATAAATGACTTATACAACAAGCCCTGGCTAAGTTAATGCTCATAATTTAGCCCACTATGTCCTGAAGAATCCTAAACTTGCCAGATTAAGTAGGCACCCCAAATCGCAGCAGAAAAAGCCAAAATTGTCAACCAGCCAGGATAGTAAGCTTGACTGATTTTTCCTCCAGAAGTTTTGATTGTTTCAATGTCAATCCATGGGGTTGCACCGCGACGAAACCATCCGGTAATGGTAACTTTTTCTCCGATTAAATCGCTAGGGCGATGTTTTTGGGGGAGTAGGTTTCCCAATGCGCCGAGATAGGAAATGTGGTGGAGTTTGATTAAGCCTGTGGGAGTTTGTAAAATTAAGTCTGTGCTTAACCAGTTTAATAGTTGGATTTTGCCCAGGAGTTTGCCTGTGAGTTGGATGGGTTGGCTCTGGGGAGGTAAAGTATGAGGATTGGCTATTAATTCGCCGAGGTTGGGTTGATTGAGTGTGGTGCTAGGTTTGATGTCGGGAAAGTATTTGTTAATTGAGATAAGGATAACGAGACTGAAGGCGATGAAGATGCAGGCATCAAGAAATGGTTGGGCATTGTGTAACCAAATTAGTTGCCATATATTAAGGCGATCGCAAATTATCCCAATTAACCACAGGATGCTTCTCATCGCAATCCCTAAAATTATTCCATACAGTAGGGCGGTGTGGAATAGGGGTAGGGCTGTGTGGCTGTTTTGCAGTTTTGTTAGTCTGTCTTTGTTATTGCGGATGGGTGGGATGGGATTTGGTAAGTCTAATTCTGTCCCGATTCTCCAGTGATGGGAGTATCGCGCTATGCTATGTAAGCGATCGCCAATTAAGGGATGGGATGTGGTAATGCTTAACCAGTCGCGGTATGGGTTGATGCAATCCCAGTGCAGTATTGCTTCAAATGATATTTGTCCGGATGATGTGCTTAAGGGGATGGCTTGTTGATATCCTACTGGTAGCATTAAGTCGAAGCTTTCTAAAATTTGGCTGGTTTGGCGGTTATTTTGGATATCTTCGCTAATCCCTAAACTCATTTTCAGTAAGGCGCGAGTTAAGCCGTTGGGATTTCCAGTAGTTTCGATAGCGATGCGATCGCTATAATATGGTCTAATTCGGGAAAACCACAGTAGGGGCAGTCTCAGGACATAGTAAGTACAGTAGCTTAAAGATGCGAACAGCATTGCAGCAGCGCTAGCTATAGCGCTAGTTATCCCGAAAGCTCTGGGTGGCAGAATTTGCCGATAGGCGGGTAGTTTATTAAGGATTAGTTGGGATAGGGCTTCGCCGAATTTGGCTGTTTGCCAATATATTAGGTACGGAATTTGGATGGTTAAGGTGAAAAGAGACATTAAGATAAAGTCTCGATGTTTAATATGCCCTAACTCGCCTCCGTATATGGTGGCGATTTCATCTTCAGTTAGTTGGGATAATAATCCTTGACTGATAACGATTCTGGCTGTGCGAGGTAAATTTCCGTAAGTTATGGCGAGTGGTGCGTCTGTGGGTAATATCTCCAATCTTGGCAAGGGGAGCCGATGTTGGCGGCAAAACCGCTGTATCATTTTGGCGGCTTCAGGGGAATGCGAAGTAAGTTGACTGAGAGAAAATGGCTGCAATCCGTAAAACTGCTTTAAGATGAGATCCATTAACCAGGGTAAGAAAATTAATAGCAGTCCCAGAATTACCCAAATAGTTGGAGTAGGATCTCGGTACAATAGCTGAATGGGTTCTAACAAGGGTAACTTAACCAAAATTTGATTAGTTGTCCCCATCAGGAATTGTAACCAGAAACGGCATAAATAGAAAAACGCGATTGCGCTCCCTATCTCTATACACCAAAACCGCAGTAATTTGGGTGGTTTGGCAGATTTCCAACTTTCCGCACGTCCCAGGTTACGGAATCTTGGCGTACTTGTAAAGAGAGACGGTGCAGTAGGTGGAGTGTAGGCAATGGGCAGTTGAGAAGAAGATTTCGGCTGCGGTTGTGGCGGATTGACAGGTGGCGGTGCAGATTTGCCACCTGAAAATAAACGTTGTGTTGAATTTGCTAACCACTGTGGGATATTTGGTTTCGCAGATGTTTCCTTTAAAGGGATAAATCCCGTTGGGTTAGATGTCAACGGATTTTCCAGGGGCATAAATCCTGACGGATTAGTGTTGGGCGGAAACTCAGCCATCAGTTGACTTAAGGTAGTGCTTGCCCAAGATCCCACTTCCGGGTTAGGATCGTCAATCAGAATTTGGCAAATTGCGATCGCTTTTTGTCCATCGCCCATTTGACGATAAGCTTTCACCAGCCCCACAGCAGCCCGTGAAATCAATACTTCATCCAATTCTAACTCGCAGACACCAGACAGATGCGCGATCGCGAGTGGATAATCGCCCTCTTCCAGGGCTATCATACCAATATCGAGGGAAGGATTGGGAATTGAGTTCATAGTTTTGTCATGCTACCCCAATTCTTTTAAGATACGATATTCCTGGAATTGCGATCGATTTTTTACCTCAATGATGAGTTTTTTGCCTGCTCCTGGTGGGGATGATGCCCTGCCCAAGGAAAACCCACCCCACAGATAAGCTGCTAGTGCAGGTGGGTAGAAATAACCCATCAGTTGCGAGCAGGGGGCAGGGGAGAAAAAACCAGTATCAATGCAATAAAACTGGTGAGAAACTTCTGCCGCACTGCACTAGGCATTTCGTCTGTATCTCCCTACACCCTACACCCCACAACCCTTTCAACAAATTTAATATCCAATAGACATCTCCAGAAATTAGGTTTTTTCCTAGGCGGGATAAGGGTTTGAGATTGTTTTTTGGAGATGTCTAATTTAGATGCGCCGCAGCTTAGAGGTTTTCCCCAAGTCTTATTCAACCTGACAAGGGGTGAAACAACCCAATTTCTTCACCAGACATCAACCTTTCAGGCTTGAAGCCACCAAGCTTCCAATCCCAAATATATAGCAACCGCCACAGCGGTTAGGGCATAGAGAGAGCATAGAGAGATTGGTAGGGGTGTTAGCGTTAGCGGAGCGTGGCGAAGCCTAGCAAGAGGG
>DOIX01000145.1 GCA_003511885.1 Cyanobacteria bacterium UBA11153 | reverse complement strand
CTTGGATGGCTCCAGCCGATCAAATCCACGAAAAATTTGTCTTCCCAGAAGAAGTGCTACCTCGCGGTAACGCTCTCTAACAATTGACAATTGACAATTAACCGGAAGTTACCCCGTAGAGTGCGGTAACTTCCGGTTAATTATTGTTCATCAAAATACCTCCGTTGCGGGAAACTCCATCTCTTTAGAGTGGAGAGGAACGATAATAAACCTGGGAACGAGAATACCGAGGCTCGGCCTCTTATTGCTCCTGGTGCAAGATCTGAGATCCATCCCTCTTTTCAATTTTCTGTGCTATCTTCAAAAAGGTGTTGGATCGCGATCAACACTTGGACTAATGGCAAAAAAACCGTATCGGTAATACAGGGAGGTGATGCCTATGATAGATAGTTGTAAAATCATGGGTCATCTGGTTGAAGTTAGCCGGCTGTGCGCCGGGGCTGTTCTCTAGCAGTCAGCTTGGTTCTCTCCTTTAAATGGGAATGTTAATTTTGAGTAGAGAATCTCACACGTTGAGCTGCTAGGCTGACTGGAGAGTTCCTTCCGGCAGTCTGGTTTCAATCAGAAGACCCGCTACACCGCTCTTACATTAAGTGTAAAGGATTAAATCCCAGCACTATCCGTAAGAGCGGATAGTTTTTTGGCAGAAATCCAGAAGTTGAGGAAAAATACAAAAATGGCTCAATTACTTACAGAAGCAGAGATACAAGCAGGTATAAGTCAGCTAGAAGGGTGGACGCTGGAAGGGAAGGAAATCAGAACAACTTGTAAATTTAAAGACTTTGTGGATGCAATCTCGTTTGTCAATAAATTAGTCGAACCCGCTGAAGCAGCCGGACATCATCCAGATATAGCCATTTCCTACAACAAGGTGACAATTACCCTCACCACCCACGATGCAGGTGGCTTAACTGCCTTGGATTTTGATATGGCAAAAACTATTTCAGAGGTTAGAGGTTAGAGGAAGATAAAGGGGGTTGGGGGTGGGAGACATTTTTTCTCCCCTCTCCCCTCCCTAGCCCCTGGCCCCTAGCCCCTAGTCTCCAACCCCCATTAAAAAAAATAAAGTTTCTTGACTTATTCATAAATTGGGGACAGAAGTCAAGCAAAATTCGTTACCATAGTAGTAAACTTAGTCAATTGAGCTTCTGTACTGGGAACTATATGTAGGAAGGGTCAGTCTAATTACCCAACCCTTGTTTACCCCAAACAGGAAAAAGCTGAAAAAAACTGTCCATGGTATCTGCCAGATTGACATAGACGATGTACCATGGTTCGAGAGAAGTAAGTGAAACTCTTTCTGTCTCTATTAAGGTGTGAGGACAAAAGAACATGTCTAAATTATTGTGGAAGTCTCTAATTATTAGTCCGGCTGTGTTGGTCGCAACACTGGCGGTTTCGGCTCTAGGAGTCCGTGCAGCTCAAAGTTCTGACCTGCCCGTTGCCGAAAACCAAGCCGAGACAGTTGTCCAGCCTCTAACTGCCGAGACACTAGCTCCCCAAGAGGAGTCAGGAAAAATTGCAGCAGCGCCAACAGCGCCAGAGGGCAAAACAGCGCCAGTATTTTCAGCAGATACGGTAAAAATCCCGGTTGATGTTGCTCAAGCAACCCCATCAACTGGAAATGATGCCCAAATATTGGATCAAATCAATCGCTACAGCAATGAAGGTAACCGGATTAATTCAGAAGGACAGGTTACCAATATCGGTCAATTGCGGGATGTGTCTCCTGGAGACTGGGCTTATGAAGCGCTGCGGAATCTAGTCGAGCGCTATGGCTGTATTGCAGGTTATCCAGATGGAACATTCCGAGGCAACCGCGCCCTCAGCCGTTATGAGTTTGCCGCTGGTTTGAATGCTTGCTTAAATCAACTCGAACGGATAGTTGACGGTGGTGGAAGCGGACCTGTAGACGATGGTAGCCTTGCCCAAATACGTCGGCTGGTTCAAGAATTCCAAGCTGAATTACAAACTTTAACCGGACGAGTCGATAACTTAGAAGGTCGGGTATCTTTCTTAGAAGACCATCAGTTTTCGACAACTACTAAGTTAGATGGTGAAGTGATTTTTGCCCTAGCTGACGAGTTTGGTCTGGATAACGTTGATAACAACACTGTATTCCAGGATCGGGTTCGTTTAACCCTGAACACCAGCTTTACCGGACAGGATCGGTTGGTTACTCGTCTGGCAGCAGGAAATGCCAATCTATTTAACGGTGTTGGTTTTGAAGGAACTCAAACCTTTAACCTGGGTAACACAGGTAGTAACGATGTCATCGTAGACTGGTTAGCTTACTACTTCCCGTTCAAGAGTTCCAAAGTTTACCTAGCTGCTACCGGAGGTATTCATAGCGATTACGCTCCTACTTTGAATCCCTACTTTGAAGACTACGATGGCGGTAATGGTGCCCTTTCTACCTTTGCATCTGAAAACCCCATCTATCGGATTGGTGGTGGTGCAGGTATAGGCGTTAGCTTAGGTGTTGGTCCTCTGGAAAGCGTACTCGGACCAAGCACCTTGACTTTAGGTTACCTTGCAGGACCTAGTGCGAATAATCCTGCCAATAAGAATGGCTTGTTTGACGGAGAATACGCAGCATTAGCCCAGCTTAACTTTAATCTTGGCGATCGCATTGGTTTAGGTTTCACCTACGTCCACGCTTACCATAACCAAGGTAATGATATATTCGACCTTGGTGGTGGAACTGGTGCAGTAGGTACTAGTTTGGCGAACAATCCTACTTCAGTACTTCTTGGTGCTGCTGATGGTGTGGTTACCAACTCCTACGGTATAGAAGCTGCTTTCCGCCTGAGCAAAAATATTTCCATCAGTGGCTTCGGTACTTTCACGGATGCAATTTTAGTCAGTCAAGGGGATGCAGAAATCTGGACTTATGGTGCTGGATTAGCCTTCAGCGACTTGGGTAAAGAAGGTAATATTCTGGGCATTTTTGCTGGGGCACAACCTTATGCTGGAAGCATTAATGCTCCAGGTGTGAACTCTCGCGTTGACGATCTTCCTTTCCACGTAGAAGCATTCTACAAGTATCAGCTCACGGATAATATCTCAATTACTCCCGGTGTCATCTGGCTGATTAATCCTGAAGGAGATGCTGCTGGTAACAATCAAGATGCTGTAATTGGTACTCTGAGAACTACATTTAAGTTCTAGATACTGATTTAGTTAAGATTGAAGTCTGAAAATTAAAGAGTCTGTCTCTCCTGCAGGAAGACAGACTCTTTATTTGCGTTAGCTTGAGCATAACGCACCCTACAGATGGAAGCTGTGCGTAAGTCCTGTTATAGCAATAAATGCTACCAGCAGTGGATGGTGCGTTAGCTTGAGCATAACGCACCCTACAGATGGAAGCTGTGCTACTGTCAACTGTCAATTGTCAACTGTCCACTGCTGTTGCATTGCAGAAACCAACAAATCCTAGTTGAGAACCGGAGTATACTAGGAAAGACTGTCCTTGACACCAATTGATTAGAAACTGTGGAACTTTCCTGTAAAACGGAATACGCTTTACTTGCCCTCTTGGAATTAGTGGGCGAATACAACGGTGGAGAGCCGCTGCAAATTCGGCGAATTGCTGAACATCAAAATATACCAGATCGTTATTTGGAGCAACTTCTTGCCATATTGAGGTGTGGCGGGTTAGTGCGAAGCCAAAGAGGAGCAAAAGGGGGGTATCTATTATCACGAGAACCCTGGAAAATTACCCTTTTTGATGTGATTAGTTGCTTAGAAGGAGCGGAATCAAAAGTATCTAAACTAGATCCAATATCAAAAACAGTAGAAAATGCTGTTGTCTATGATATTTGGTCAGAAATTCATAATCGCTATTATGATATGTTGCGAGAATATACGCTGCAAGATTTGTATAATAAGCGCAATCATAAGCGTCAGTTAAATATTATGTATTATATTTGAGGTGAGAGGATAAGATCAGGACTTATGTTCTGTCTCTAACATCTAATTCTTCACCCCTAACCTCTTATACCAATTTCCTAAAATAGCGCTACACATCGACCCCCCCAACCCCCCTTACTAAGGGGGGAGCAAGAACCGCATCTGTAGCACAACTTAATGAAATTGGTATTACTGAGAGTCTACCTCTATAGATTTTGAGGGATATTCCTGATGTCACAAACTAATCATTACCAAACCCTAAATATCAGTCCTCAAGCAACATCAAAAGAAATCAAACAAGCCTATCGCCGTCTAGCCAAACTTTTTCATCCAGATAGCAACAGCGATACTACTAACACAGATAAAATTATCCAAATTAATGCTGCCTATGAAATTTTAGGCGATCGAGATCGCCGTCGTACCTACGATAGACAACTCCAAGATGCCCAATATCCCTCCCCATTTCCTAACCAGGAAAAGCGTCAGGCTGAAGCACAACGACAGTATCAACATCATCAGAAAACTAGTCATCATACAGATATTCAATTAGAGGTATGGTTACAGGAAGTTTATAAACCTATCAATCGGTTAATTAATCCCATTCTCAAAGAATTAGATCCTCAAATTGAGCAACTATCAGCAGATCCTTTTGATGATGAATTGATGGCAGAATTTCAAGCATATTTAGAAGAATGCCGTCAATATCTTGAGAAAGCACAGGCAGTTTTTCATTCTCAACCTAATCCCGCTCATGTTGCTGGTGCTGCTGCCAGTCTTTACTATTGCTTGAATCAGTTGGGCGATGGGATTGAAGAATTAGAAAGATTTACTTTTAATTATGACGATTATTATCTCCATATAGGTAAAGAATTATTTCGGATTTCTAGCAGATTGTATGGTGAAGCCCGCAATGCACTTAAAGATATTAGTCTCAATCTGTAGGGTGCGTTATGGGCTAGCTAACGCACCATTGCCACTATCTCAATAGACATCTCCAAAAAACAATCTCAAACCCTTATCCCGCCTAGGAAAAAACCTAATTTCTGGAGATGTCTAATACTTGTGACTTAGATAAAATCGAATTATTCAGCGCGATCGCAAATCCGTGTCTTGAGAGAATAATAGAGTATGGTAAAAATAACTTCTCCCTTCACAGCAGGAATTCTCAAGGTTAGTAAAGCACTGATTTTTGCTAGTCTTCTCTGGAAAATCGCTTCTGACAATAAAACTCTTGCTCAAATTGCTCCAGATCATACTTTAGGAGCTGAAAGTTCTATTTTGACACCGAATATTACGATCGATGGTAGTTTAGCGCATCGGATTGATGGCGGGGCTATTCGCGGTGGGAATATCTTTCACAGTTTTGAAACATTTAATATTGGCAATGGAGGGAGAGTTTATTTTGCTAATCCAGCCGGAATTGCCAATATTTTTAGTCGAGTGACTGGTAAGGATACTTCGGACATTTTGGGAACATTGGGTGTAGATGGTGGAGCAAATTTGTTTTTGATGAATCCTAATGGGATTATTTTTGGCGAAAATTCTGCTCTGGATGTGCGAGGTTCATTTGTCGCAACAACAGCCAATGGCATTCAATTTGAAAATGGCGGATTTTTCAGTACAAGTAATTCGGAAGTTTCCCCTTTACTGACAGTGAAGCCTTCCGCATTTTTATTCAATCAAATTGTTCCTGGGCGAATCGACAATCATTCAATTACAACAGCAGGATCTAATCTTTTGGGAGAATCTCTTCAAGGTTTGCGAGTTCCTGATGGTGAGAATTTATTATTAATAGGTGGAGATATTACACTGGCTGGAGGAGGATTGCACGCTTTAGGAGGCAAAGTAGTATTAGTTGGATTATCTGGAGCAGGTACAGTAGGATTGAATGTTAATGGAAATAATTTTAGTTTGAACTTTCCTCAGAGTTTAGCACGAGGAGATATATCAGTTACCAATAAATCAATTATCAGTACCAGTGGTGATGGTGGTGGTGAAATTCAGGTTTGGGGTAGAAATATTAGCTTGACAGAAGATTCTCAGATAATTGCGATGAATTTGGGTTCAAAAGCTGGGAAGGGGCTAATAGTTGATGCCTCTGAATCTGTAGAATTAATTGGTGCTGGATTTAGACAATTTGAACAAACTTTTATCGTGGGTGGTTTATCTGGGCAAATTAGCCCATCTAATCCCGGTACTGGCTTGTTTACTGGGACTGTGGGTGGAGGTGCAGGAGGTAGTATTGCCATTAATACCAAACATTTAATACTGAGAGATGGGGCTATTATATTTAGTCCAACATTTAGTCAATTTAGTCAAGGCAGTGGTGGGAATATTACTATCCAAGCTTCTGAATCTGTAGAAGGAATTGCGTCAGGTTTAATCACTTCTACTTTGAGAGGTGCAACTGGTAATGCGGGGGATATTTCCATTGATACTCAACGGTTGATTTTGCGGGATGGGGCAGTTATTACTAGCGTTACCTTAAGTGAAGGAAGTGGTGGAAAAATAGCGATTAATGCCTCAGAATCTGTGGAAGTATTGGATACCCCTATCGCTGTAGTAGCTCCTACAGGGATATTCGCCAACACTATTGGCGGTAGTGGAGAAGCAGGTGGCATCACTATTGATACTGGAAAGCTGATTATCAGAGGTGGGGCACAAATGGCAACTCAAAGTGGATTTGGCTTTTTCGGTATACCAAGTGGGGGATTAGGAGGAGATTTAACGATTAAAGCATCTGAATTTGTAGAAGTGAGTGGAATTTCAAGAGATTATCGTATTGGCAGTGGTTTATTTAGTGGTACCGAGAGTTCATCAGAAGGAGGAAATCTCACAATTACTACTCCCACATTGCTGGTGCAAAATCTAGCAATAGTTACATCTAGAACTTTGGGAACAGGAAAAGGAGGTGACTTGACTATTAATACTGATAGATTACAAGTGGATAGAGGACAAATTTCTACTGGTACTTTAGGTGCTGGAGAGGGAGGAATTTTAAAAGTAACTGCCGCTGAAGTAGTGAAATTGAGTGACACTTTCACCAATGAAGAACTCTCTAATACCTTGTTTGCAATCCGGGAAGGATCGAGAATATCGATAATTCCTACGGCATCCGATCCTGTGGCAATTTTCAATGGATTAATTGCTTCTACTGAAGGTTCAGGAAATGCCGGAAATATTATAATTTATACCCCTTTATTAATTGTTCAAAATGGAACGATTATTGCTGCCAACAGTCAAGGAGCTGGAAACGCAGGAAGGATAGAGATTGATGCAGGTTTAGTTGAGATGAATAATGGTTTTATTCTGGCAGGTACAACTTCTGGGAATGGTGGTAACATTGGGTTGCACATTGACGACTTACTATTAATGCAAAGCGGTAGCCGCATCTCCGCAACGGCTGGCACAGCCAAGGCAGGAGGAGATGGTGGTAATATTACAATTAATGCTGGTGTAATTGTTACTATCCCTAATGAAAATAACGACATAACCGCTAATGCTTTCTCCGGAAAAGGAGGTAATGTTAATATCACTACTCAAGGTTTGTATAATTTTACAATCCGCAGCCGTGAAGAGATTCAATCTTTACTAGGTAGTGATGACTTAAGCCAATTCGATCCCAGTCAATTGCCCACAAATGACATTACTGCTATCTCGCAAATTTATCCTCAATTAAGTCAAATACCTGTCCTAAATTTACAGGGAATCGATCCGGCTAGTGGGTTGATAGAATTACCATTAGATATTGTGGATGTAGCAAGATTAGTACAAAATAATCTTTGTGAAGCCTCTCACGGCAGTTCATTTATAGTTACGGGGCGTGGTGGTTTACCTCCTACGCCTAATCAATCTCTCAATGTCGAGGCTACTTGGGAAGATTGGCGGATTGGTGTAGTAAATGAATCAATTGAGTCAAAAGAATCTCACGGATTAACACTTAATAATCAGAGCATTATAGATAATAAAGCAAAGGAAATTATCGAAGCTCAAGGTTGGTATAAAGATGGTAATGGTAATGTGATTTTGACTGCTAATCCGACTGAGGTAACTCCTCATAGTAGTTGGTTGAGTGGGGCTAACTGTCGCGATCGCAAATAGCATAGCACGGAGCGGGATTGTCTCTGGCTATAGTTGCGATCGCAACTATAGCCAGTCTAAATGAATTTTGAAACTCTCTTCTGGGTAGGGCTACAGGATAAACTGAGTCAGAAGTCAGAATTGGAGAGCTTTTGAGGGATTATTAAGAAATAGAAGATCTTGCGATCGCTTTTCACGACTCTCCACTGCCAACTATCAACCATCTTTAGAGAATCTTCACGATCATCAGGGTTGGCTTAACAATTATTTTTGATCTAGTATAGAATTAATGAAGCTTCCTCTTCGCTCCAATTAAATATCATGGAAAAATTTATCCGCCACTTGGGGAATGTCACTGGTATTACATTCGTCTATCTCGCAAGTATCAATCCCACTACTGCTCAAGTAATACCAGATAATACGCTTCCAATTAATTCCCAAGTAACGGGATGCCCGGTTTGCACGATTGATGGCGGTACAGTCTATGGAGTGAATCTCTTCCATAGTTTTACAGAGTTTTCTATCCCAACGGGAAGTGAAGCATTTTTTAATAACACTTTACAGATTGATAATATTTTTACTCGTATTACAGGTAATTCAATTTCCAATATTGATGGATTGATTCGGGCGAATGGTCATGCTAATCTCTTTCTGATTAATCCGAATGGGATTATTTTTGGACCTAATGCTCAATTAAATATTGGTGGTTCGTTTCTTGCTTCTACAACCAATAGTTTAAAATTTCCTGATGGCAGTGAATTTAGTGCAACTAATCCGGAAGCACCGCCGTTATTAACAGTTAATGTTACTCCCGGATTGCAGTATGGAAGCCCAGTGGGAAATATAAGTCATGCTGGAAATTTAACGGTAAATTCTGGAAAAGCTATAGCTTTATATGGGAATCAAGTCACTACTACAGGTAATTTGACTGCACCTGGTGGCACAGTCATGGTGTTGGGAGAAAGGATTGGTTTATTTGGTAATACTCAGATTGATGTTTCTTCAGAAAATGGTGGGGGTACGGTATTAATTGGCGGTGGATTTCAGGGGAAAGATGATGTGCCGACTGCGGCGAGAACTTTTGTAGATTCGGGAGTGACAATTAAGGCAGATGCTACCCCCCCTAACTTATCAAGTGGGGAAAATGGAAATGGTGGGAATGTAGTTATTTGGGCAAATGAAGTAACCGGATTTTATGGGAATATTAGCGCACGAGGGGGAATTAATGGAGGAAATGGTGGGTTAGTAGAAGTGTCGGGGAAGGAACATTTAATCTTTCGCGGGGCAGTAGATACTAGTGCAGTAAATGGGTTATGGGGGACATTATTACTTGACCCGACTGATATTATTATTGCTAATGGTACTGGTGATAGTGCCGCCGATGGTACGGATACTTTTGCTGGGGATAATTCTGGAGTAGCAGGAAGTATTTTGAGTGCGCCGTTGAGTGCAATTAATGATGCCGCACCGACAACTATTTATGAGTCGGAGTTGGAAGGGTTATCGGGGAATACGAATATTATTTTACAGGCAACTAATGATATTAAGATTGAAGATTTAGTGGATAATGCCTTAGATTTTGCGGCTGGGAGTGGAGAGATTAATTTAACTGCCGATGCCGATAGTGATGGGGTGGGTGCAGTAGTGATGGCAGATACTATTGGAGATATTATTAATACTAATGGGCGGGATATTACGATTAGTGGTGCCAGTTTGACTTTGGGGAATATTAATACTATCGGTTCGGTTAAGCCAGGTAATTTAATTGCTCAGGTGGATGTAGATGCGGCGGGACCGATAGCTGATGGAATTAATTTTTTTACTCCTGGAACAACTATTTTCACTTTTACCGTACCGGATTTAGGACAACCTGTAATTAACTTGGATGTTCGGTTTTCTGCCGCGCATACCTACGATAGTGACGTTAATGTTTTTCTCACCTCGCCCAGTGGGAAAGTATTAGAGTTGTTCAACTATGTGGGGAATGATGGGGATCATTTCCAGGATACCCTGCTAGATGATGAAGCAAAAACAAGTATTTTTCAAGGTCAATCTCCCTTTAACGGCTCTTTTCAGCCACAGAACAGTTTAGCAGAATTTAAGGGCGAGAACCCCACTGGAATTTGGAAATTAACTGTCAATGATACCTTTCCAGGAGATGAAGGCACATTATTCCGGGCGGGCGATGCTGCACCTTGGGGAACAGCGATTGGGACACAACTACTGTTTAGAGATCATCCTGCCAGAGACAGTGGTGCGATCGCTCTTAATGCTACAGGCGGTAGCATCAGTGTGGGAAACCTTCAGACGAAGAATCTTGGCGGTGTTGGAGGCGCGGTTACCATTGATGCTACTGGCGGTATCACCACAGGAATCATAGATTCCTCTTCCTCAGTTATAGGAGGGGCAATTAGTCTCACCGCAGGCGATGATATCACTACCAATGGTGATTTGAACTCATCCTCATTCTCTGGCAATGGGGGGAGAATTTCTCTGTCTTCTAACTCCGGTGATATTACTACTAACGGCTATTTAAGATCTTACTCCGACTCGAACGTTGGGACTTCTGGAAATGGGGGGGCAATTTCTCTATCTTCTAACTCTGGTGATATCACTATCAATAATCATTTACTCTCATATTCAAACTCGAACTCTGGGATTTCTGGAAATGGGGGTGCGATTTCTCTATCTTCTAACTCTGGTGATATCACTACTAACTATCAATTGTTCTCGGCTTCTTCTTCTTTCCATGGAAATACGAGAAATGGAGGTGCGATTTCTCTATCTTCTAAATTCGGTGATATCACCACCAACGATTATTTAGTCTCTGTCTCTCAGTCAACCTTTGGGAATGCAGGAAATGGGGGCGCGATTTCTCTGTCTTCTGACTCCGGTAATATCAATGTCAACCAAAGGTTAATCTCTGACTCCTTATCTTTTTCTGGGAATACAGGAAATGGGGGTGCGATTTCTCTGTCTTCTAACTCCGGTAATATCACTACCAACGATTATTTACTCTCCTACTCCCTATCAACCTCTGGGAATACAGGAAATGGAGGAGCAATTTCTCTTACCTCTAACTCCGGTGATATCACCACCAACAATATTTTGCTCTCCTATTCGCAATCAACCTCTGGAAATACAGGGAATGGGGGGGCAATTTCTCTGATCTCTGATTCTGGTGATATCACTACTAAATATTATTTGCAGTCGTTGTCATACTCGAAATCTGGAAATGCCGGGAATGGGGGTGCAATTTCTCTGATCTCTGATTCTGGTAATATTAATACCAACGATTTTCTTGTATCGTTGTCATACTCGGAATCTGGAAATGCTGGAAATGGGGAAACAATTTACCTAAGTGCTAAAGGTGGAAATATAATCGCAACTTCTCCTGATTCATTCCTGTCTTCCTTGGCTATCTCTAGACAAGAGATAGCAGGAAGTGGTGGCAATGCGATCCTAGAAGCTCTTCACAATATCGAGAACCTGAAAATTTTTACTTTATCCTCTTCAAATGAAGCTGGAGATGTTACTATCAAGGGATTTGGAGATTTATCAATTACTAATACCCGCATCCTCACTAGCAGAGCAGTGGAATTCCCACTACCATTTTCCGATCCTCCTGAGATCGCAAAATTGCTTGTTGGTAGTCAAGGAATATCGGGTGATGTCAATATCAGTAGTTTAGGGAATCTCACCTTCAACAATACTTCCATTGAAAGCGATACTAACGGTATTGATAATGCCGGAAATGTCACCATCACCAGCCCAGGTTTAGTCACGTTTAATAATAGTCAAATTAGTAGTAATACCAGCAACATTGGCGATGCCGGAAATATCGCCATTAATGCCGGATTCGGCATTACTTTCCAAGGTTTATATTCTTACCCAAACCAACCTCAACGCGGCGGACTATTTGCCGGAACAACTAACTCTGGCAATGCCGGAAAAATTACCCTCACCACTCCAGAATTAAGCTTACAAAACGGTGCTAATATCGCCACCACCACATCAAGTACTGGTAAGGCAGGAAATATAGAAATCCTCAATGGAGAAAACCTCAATATTAACCTAGCATCAGGAACATCTATTTCTGCCTCCACTTCCAATCAAGGAATTGGCGGAAACTTAAGGATTCTAGCCCCCAATTCCATCACAATTAATGGAGAAGGTATCCTATCTACAGAAACCTCCGGCACAGGGAATTCTGGCAAAATTGATATTATCAGCAATAATATAGACATCCAACAAACCGAACTTTCCACCTCAACCACCGGAAGTGGAGATGCGGGAAATATTACTCTGGATACCTCTACCTTAACTATTGCCAGGGGTGCAAAAGTTTTTGCTCTAACTAATGGCAGTGGCGATAGCGGTACAATTACAGTTAATGCTAATAATGCTGTAAATCTAGGCATTGGCGTAGATGATTTTTCCCCAGTCTTATCTGTGGAAACTCGTAATGCTGGTAAGGCGGGAAGTATTATCATTAATACTCCTACTTTAACTCTCTCCGATACGGCGAGAATTACCGCGACAGCCACTAATACTGCTACGAATACTGAAGGTGGTGGCAGTATTACTTTAAATGCTTCTAATATGCGTTTAGCCGGAATTGTCGGTGTCTTTGCCGAAACTGAAGGACAAACTCCGGCGGGAACTTTAACTCTCTCACCTTATCAAAATCAAGCTAACTTAAATATTACTTTAGCGCCTCAATCTCAAGTTTCTGCTTCTACTTCTGGTAGTGGGAAAGGTGGTGATTTAATTATGAGTGCCCCAGAATCAATTACGATTAGCGGGCAAGGGCGATTAGCTGTAGAAAGTCGCAGTACAGGTGATGCTGGTAATATAGTGGTGAATACTCCTAAATTTACTTTAAGTGATGGGGTGGAATTATCTGCTGCTGCTACTAGTAGTGGTAAGGCTGGGGCGGTGTTTGTTAATAGTCAAGATTTAACTTTGGATAATCATGCCCAGATATTAGCATCCAATGTATTTAGTGGTAGTGAGGGTATTGTATTAGAAGGTATCAATACTTTGAGGGTGAATAATCATAGTGCAATTTCCGCTTCTACTCAAACTGGTGTGGCAGGAAGTTTAACTATTAATGCTAATTCTACTCCAGCTAATTCTGTGGAAGTGAGTGGAAATAGTCGGCTATCTGTTGAAGCTACTAATGGAGGTACAGCGGGTAATTTAACTGTTAATACCAGACAAATGTCTGTAACGGATGGGGCAAGAGTTACTGTTAGTAGTCCTTCGGGAGAGGCTGGTAATCTGACAATTAGGGGAAATTCTCTTATATTAGATAATGGTAAACTTACCGCTGAAACTGGATTAAGTAGTACCGAGGGCGGTGGGGCAAATATTAATCTGGAAGGTTTGGATGTTTTGTGGCTAAATAATGAAAGTCTCATCTCAGCCCAAGCTTTTGAAAATGCTAATGGTGGAAATATTAATATTGATACGGAATTCCTGATTGCTTTACCTCCCGCAGGCAGTAATGGTAGCGATATTATTGCTAGTGCTTTTGGTGGTGATGGCGGAAGGATTAATATTACCAGTCAAGGTATTTTTGAAATTGAAGAGCGTCGGGCAATTTCCGGAAATCGTACTAATGATATTGATGCAAGTTCGGAATTTGGTAATCCTGGTGAGGTAAGATTAAATGTATCTCTCGATCCTTCAAGAGGATTGGTGGGATTAGTATCAGATATTGTCGATGTTACGAAGATAGAACATAATCTTTGTAAAGCTTCTCAAGGTAGTTCATTTGTGGTAACGGGGCGAGGTGGTTTACCTCCTTCACCATTTGAAGCTCTTGAGGGAAATAATCCTTGGGAAGATTGGCGGATTGGTGCTGAAGGTGAGTTAGTTGATGCGAAATTATCTGAGTCAGTCAGGAGTAATGATAATAAACCTAGGGAAATTATTGAAGCCCAAGGTTTGTATAAAGATGCTAGTGGTAATGTGGTTTTAACTGCGGCACCGACGGGAGTGACACCTCATGGGAGTTGGTTGGGTTCAGTTAATTGTCAGGGGCGATAATTTCTCATCGTATTTTTAGGTTAAATCGGTATCAAATATGAAACATATATTGCGATCGCGATTTTTACGCTATCCCTTGGGGCGAAGCCTACTCTTGGCTATCTTGGGACTGATTTTAAGTCTCAATATCCATACACTACCACAAGTGAGAGCGGCATTACCGATTCCACTGGAAAACTCAGCCATCACTTTGGTACAATCGGGCAAAAATCATTATGATGCAGGACAATTTTCAGAAGCAGTACAAATTTTACAACAAGCTCAACAGAATTATGCTGCATCTGGAGATATCCTCAAGGAAGCACAAGTCCTGAGTCTATTATCTTTATCCTATCAGAAATTGGGGCAATGGGAAAAAGCAGAAGAGGCAATTAATACCAGTCTATCCTTAATCGAGAAAGTGCCAAATAATGGAGAGCAAGTCTATGCTCAAGTCTTGAATGCTCAAGGAAGTTTTCTATTAGCTACAGGTAATGCCGAAGCAGCCTTAAAAACTTGGCAGGAAGCGGAAAATTTTTATGAAGAAGTAGGCGATGAAGTGGGGATATTGGGCAGTCATATCAACCAAGCTGAAGCCATGCAAGCTTTGGGATTATATCGACGTACTGAACAACTATTAGCACAGCTAGAAGAGGAACTTTTGCATCTGGAGGATTCTTCTCTTAAGGTGAAAGGTTTACAGAATCTCGGTAATGTTCTCCGACAGAAAGGAGATTTAGACAAATCCCACAAAATTTTAACCCAAAGTTTAGCACTCACACAAAAATTAAATTTGCCAAAAGAGTCAAGTCAAGTATTACTCAGTTTAGCTAACACAGAGCGAACCCTAGCCAGACGTGCTGAGGTATTCAAGGATAAAGATGCGGTCAAAAACTATATTGATTCTGCAATAAGACGATATGAAGAAGCAGCTAAAATTGCTACTTCAGTCCTGACAAAAATCAATGCAGAACTTAATTATTTAAGTTTATTAATTGAGATAGACAGATTAGCCGATGCCCAAGCTATATTACCTCAAATAGCCAAAGAAATTGCGACATTACCAGTGAGTCGGGCATCTGTATATGCTCGTATAAATTTAGCAGAAAGCTTGATGAAGATATCATTAGGTAATGGCGATTTATCATTAGTGCAGGAATTAGGCATTTGCCCCCCTAGCCCCCCAATTCTGGGGGGAACCGGATTTGTTGCTGCCAAGGTTGGGGCGGGGCAAAAAGATAGTGTTTGCCCAACTCCTGTAGTCATTGGACAAAAACAAATAACCAATAACAAACAACAAACAACAAATAACAAACAACAAACAACAAATTACATTGCGGAAATTCTAGAAACTGCCATTCAGCAAGCAGAAAGCTTACAAGACAACAGAGCTAAATCCTACAGTCTCGGTACATTAGGTAAATTATATGAAAAAACAGAAGACTGGACAAATGGCAAAAACGTTACCGAAAAAGCCCTCCTAGTTGCCCAACAAATCAACGCATCAGATATCGCTTATCAATGGCAGTGGCAGTTGGGGCGTTTGCTGCAAGAAGATACCGAGACAATCGGGTACAATAACCAAGCAAATCAAAATGCGATCGCATATTATACCGCAGCCTTCAATACTCTAAGTAGTTTGCGGAGCGATATCGTTGCCCTCAATCCCGAAATTCAGTTTTCTTTCCGTGAAAGTGTTGAACCAATTTATCGACAATTAGTCGATTTGCTTTTACGCCCCCAAAATCCTCCTAAAGAAAATCTAATTCAAGCAAGGAATGTGATGGAAGCATTACAACTAGCTGAATTGGATAACTTTTTTCGGGATGCTTGCGCTACACCAGAGGCAGTGAATATTGATAATGTGGATAAACAAGCGGCGATTTTTTATCCAATTATCTTGGAAAATCGCTTAGAAGTAATCCTGAAATTACCTGGAGAAGACAACCTGCGCCGCTACGGAAATCAGAATGTCTCAGAAGCGGAAGTAGATGAAGCCGTGCAACAATTGCGCATTGCTTTAACTAAACGCAGCACCAGCATCAGCCAGGTAAAGAAAGCATCAAAACAAATCTATGATTGGTTGATTAAACCCTTTGAAAGTGAACTAGAAAGTCTGGGTAACTCAGAAGAAAGTAAAATTAAAACATTAGTATTTGTTTTAGATGGTTCATTGAGAAATATTCCACCTGCTACTCTCTATGATGGGGAAAAATATTTAATTGAAAACTACGCCGTTGCTATGACTCCAGGCTTGCAGTTACTCGAACCCAAACCCCTCGTAACTCAAAATCTCAAAGGCTTAATTGCAGGTGCAACCAATGCTCCAAGTTTTCAAAAAGAAAAGTTTACATCTCTGGATAATGTTGGAGTTGAATTGACGGAAATTAAACAGGAAATAAGTAACTCAGAGACACTGAAAGATGGAGACTTTCTCCAAGAAAATATTCAAGCTCAAATTAATTCTGCCCCCTTTAATATCGTCCATATCGCCACTCATGGTAAATTTAGCTCTAACCCACAAGACACCTTTATTTTGGATTGGAATAAACGGATTAACGTCAAGGATTTGGATAATTTATTAAGGGTGAATAATTCTAGCAAACCAACACCAATTGAATTGTTAGTTTTGAGTGCTTGCGAGACAGCCGCTGGGGATAAAAGAGCAGCTTTAGGATTAGCAGGAATCGCCATTCGTGCAGGCGCGCAAAGCACCATGGCAACATTATGGCAAGTTAATGATGCTTCCACAGCAGCATTTATGCTTCGGTTTTACCAACAACTGAATAATCCAGAAATTAGTAAAGCCGAAGCATTAAGAAACACCCAAATTGCTTTTTTATCGGAGTATGGCGATACCGATTACAATCGCCCTTATTACTGGGCACCCTTTATTCTTGTGGGGAATTGGTTATAACAGCTCCAGAAATAGGCTGTGATGCAATATTACTTAAGCCGATATTTTCATCGCTTAATAGTTGAACCCATAGTTTCTCAATAGTAGGATTTTTCGGTTCATTTTGCCGGAGTTGAGCCAGTTGAGTCAAAGTATCATACCAAATACTATGTTTAGCATAAGCAGCAATCTTTTGCAGAGGAGTTTGGGCATTTTTTAACTCCTCTTTCAGCTCCGGAGATGGTGAAACTATTTTAACAATTCCGGTGACAGAAGCTTGTGTGAAATTATCCAGTGAGTTTGATGAATGGCAATTAATTGCAAAATACCAGCGATAGGTTTTGCCCACTTCTAAAGGTTTGGCTGTTGCTGGAAGACTAATACTGACAATTCCTGGTGTCGCTGGAAGTGATAAGTTAGCATAGTAAACCTCTTCCTCTCCATCCTGCAGGGAAAATTCTCCTGAAGGCGCTTCTTTTGATGTGTAAGGTACATAAACCCAAAAAGTTGGATAGGCGCTGACAGTTAATTCAAAGTTTTTCTCCCCATCTAAATTAGTTAGAGGTGGATTTTCTGGTTTATAAAGACAATCACCGCGAGTACCTGTGCCGCGATTTGTTGTAGGTGTACCCACTGTTGGTAATGGTGGATTTGCCAGAAGAAAGAGAATTTCTGTTGGCTCGGCATTAGAGTTATTTGGCTCATCTAGTTGTGCTAATGATGGGATGGGTAAACTTGTCAGACTAGCAGCTATTAAGATAGCAGCAATAATTGGTTTGGTTGGATTCATGATTTTATTTTTGGTTGTTGGTTAACGTAAGTTGCTAGTTAGCTTTTTTGAGGTTAAGACAGGATAATTGTTAATGAGATGGGCAAAAAGTTGACTATTAGCCATTTGCCTTTTGCCTTTTTAGCAAAGGTTTTAGCTGTAACTAGTAACTTAGATTAGTTATTGTTTTTTTTGTTCCCCATTCCCAACTGATAGGGCATTCTCTGGGCTACTCTCTGCCCCTCACCTCCCCAAGGCTGTTTCATTTTCCCTTGAAAAATTATAGAGCAGGGGAGAATGAGAGTTTTTCGTAATAATTAATCCCTAATTTTCTTATTGGAGAATTTAGGAGCTGAAAATCCCGCCCAGTCTGCTTTATAGATATATCAAATTTTGAGACTGAAACAGCCCTGCCTCCCATCTCCCAGTATATCTTAAGGCTTAAGGGCATAGTTGAGGTGAAGTGGGGAATGTGAAAAGTCAGCTCCATTTGGAGAATTTAGGAAAAATGAGGATAATTGAGGAAAATTCAGATTAAGATGGCAATGAGAGACAATGGGACGATCGCAAATTGAATTAACCTTAAATAGGATAGCTTATGGAGTTCGATTTAGACGAGGCACTAAAAATTACTAACCAAGCCCTATCCCTGAAAGTTAAGCGAAGTTTAACTGATGTTGAGGTAATTATACTCAAAGGGACTTGGCAGAGACAAGAGTACGATGAAATTGCTGCCAAACATCAATATGCGACGAGTTATATCAGTCAAGATGTCGCACCCAAGCTATGGAAAACACTAAGCGAAGTCTTCGGAGAAAAAGTAAAAAAGAGTAATTTCAAACAAGTGATTGAAAGATACGGGCAAGAGCAAACTATTACCAAACCTTCCTTAGCTAAAATTCATAATTCAGCCAAAATAATGCCCAACAATCAAGAATCAATATCTACCTATCCGCCACAAACTGAATTGTTAACCTTTGAACGCTATGTAGAAAGATCTCCTCTAGAAACAACCTGTTATAAAACTATGCTACAACCAGGTTCATTAGTCAGAATTAAAGCTAGCCGACTGATGGGGAAAACCTTTCTCATTACTAAAGTACTAACACTCTTAGCCGCACAAGGATATCGTACCGCCAATTTAAGCTTTAAACTAGCAGATAGAAAAACCCATTTGACGGATTTAGATAAATTCTTGCGGTGGCTGTGCATTAATATTAGTAGAGAACTGAATTTACCCAATCATTTAAACGAATACTGGGATGAAGAAGACATGGGTTCTAAAGTTAGCTGTACCACCTATTTTGAAGACTATCTCATCCCATCAGGAGATAGTCCTCTAGCCTTATGTTTAGATGATGTGGATTTGCTCTTTCCCCATCCAGAAATTTACGAAGACTTTTTTGGGTTATTACGTTCCTGGTATGAAAAGGCTAGGAGTCGCCCGAGGTGGAAAAAATTGCGATTAGCGTTAATTCACTCTACCGATGTTTATATCCGACTAAATATTAATCAATCTCCTTTTAACGTCGGCTTACCAATTGAATTATCAGAATTTACCTCTCTTCAGGTGCAAGAATTTGCCAAACAGCATAAACTAGAACCAGACATGAATTTAGTTGCAGCACTCATGAATATGATAGGAGGACACCCTTACTTATTAGATTTAGCCTTCTATCACCTGAAAAATTATCCAGAGACTCAACTGGAGAAATTCTTAGCAGATGCCCCCACAGAAGCTGGAATTTATGCTAGCCATTTGCGGGAAAACTTACTACATTTGCACTCTCATCCTCAACTGGCAGGAGCTTTCAAAAAAGTGGTTAACTCCACAGAAGCCGTACAACTCGAACCAATTGAGGCGTATCAATTGCAAAGTATGGGATTAGTAAAACTTTCCGGTAATGAAGTACAACCAAGATGTAATTTATATCGTCAGTATTTCTGTCAACACCTATTCCCTTCCCACTAATGCGTGATTTTAACTTTTGAAAAGGGTATAAGTTATTATTTTTGACTTTTCCTATATCTAATGAGTACTCAACCTAACTCAAATTATCGCTATCAAATTGGCGGGAGTTTGCCGCCAGATTCACCCACCTACGTGGTAAGACAAGCAGACTCAGATTTATTTAACTCCCTATTAGCTGGAGAATATTGCTATATCCTTAATTCCCGACAAATGGGAAAATCCTCCCTGCGGATACAGACGATGTATCACCTCAAACAACAAGGTATCGCCTGTACAGAAATCGAACTTACTGGCATTGGTAGCCAACAAATTACTGCCCAACAATGGTATGGTGGGATTATTCAAGAATTAATCAGCGGTTTTGATTTAGAAGTAAATCGCCGCAATTGGTTGCGAGAGCGAGAGGATCTTTCTCCAATTCAGCGGTTGGGTGAATTTATTGAAACAGTATTGCTCGTCCAAATAACCGAAAACATAGTTGTTTTTATCGATGAAATTGATAGCGTTCTCGGTTTAAGTTTTCCCACAGATGATTTCTTTGCCTTAATTCGTAATTGCTATGACAAACGAGGAACCAATCCAGAATATAGACGCTTGACTTTTGCCTTGTTAGGAGTAGCCACTCCATCAGACTTGATTCAAGATAAAAACTCTACACCTTTTAACATTGGCAAAGCCATTGAATTAACTGGTTTTCAACTCCAAGAAAGTGCTGCTTTAGCTGAAGGATTAGTAGGGAAAGTCAGCCAGCCTCTTGGAGTATTGAGAGAGGTGCTATATTGGACAGGAGGTCAACCATTTTTGACCCAAAAATTATGCGATATTATTGCTAATTATTGCCGCAATCAACCCAACGGAATCTGTATTATTCCCGATGAGGCAGAAGCAGGATGGGTGGAAGAGTTTGTCCAAAAGCAGATTGTGGAAAAATGGGAAACTCACGACGAGCCAGAACATCTTAAAACAATTCGGGATCGCCTTTGTCAGTTTAGAGATTCTGATAGCTTTGCTGCTCCTTACTCTGTGGGATCTAGGGAAAAATTACTCTTATTATATCGGGCAATTTGCCAAAGAGGTAAGATTCCTGCTACTAATTCTCCGGAACATATAGAATTACGTTTATCGGGGTTAGTCAGGAAGGAAGACGGCAATTTAGTTATTTATAATCCTATTTATAAATTAGTTTTTAATTTGGATTGGATCCATCTCCAGCTTGCGGCTTTCAATCCCTGTATACCAGGATCAAATATAAATATAGATCGGGATCGCCGAGAAGAAGATACCATCAATAATTCTGCTCCAAAATCTAGCCCAACTTCCGCACAAATTCCACATCTCGGTCAAGGTAGAGTCATGGCAGCAATTATCTTTACAGATGTAGAGTCATTTACCAGAAAGATGGTAGAAAATGAACAAAAAACCTTAGAATTAATCTACCGTGACTTCCAAGTAATGACTCAACTTTGTCAGGAATTTGAAGGGCAAATTATCAAATCTTTAGGTGATGGATTATTAATGTACTTTAACAGTGCAGAGCAAGCCGTATCTGCCGCTATTGCCATGCAAAAATCCATCGCGATTGCTGCCTCTAATCTCCCCAAATCTGAAGTTTTACGTCACCGCATTGGCATCCATTGGGGTGAAGTATTCTTTAGTAGCAATGATGTGATGGGAAATGGCGTAAATATGGCAGCACGACTCCAAACCCAAGCACCAGCCGGGGGAATTTGCCTCTCAAAAACGGTCTACAATACCGTGAAAAATAGCCTGAATATTAATGCCAATTACGGTGGTTTACGCACCTTAAAAAATATTCCTGAACCCGTACCAGTTTATGAAATTCCTCCACCCCAAGAAAAAGAATTTCCCGTAAAATTATTTATGCGGAAGTGGGGAGATTGGTTATCAGTACTTGCAGCAACTGCGATCGCAACCACCTTAGTCATCGGAATCCGCTCCCAAGGCTGGTTGCAGCCTTGGGAACTCCAAACATTCGATCGCTTAATGCAAGCTCGACCAAATGAAAAATTAGATGATAGATTTGTCATTATTACGATTACCGAAAAAGATGTCCAGGCTCAACCTCCTCAAGAAAGAGTAGGTGCTTCCCTATCAGATCGTTTCCTAGATAAACTATTAGCTAAATTGGAATCATATCAACCAACAGTAATTGGTTTAGATATTTATCGAGATCGCCCTGTGGAAACCAAATATCGCGATTTAGCAACTCGTATTGCTAAAAATGAACGCTTTTTCGCTATTTGCAATTACGGCGAACCAGGGGTAAATCCACCACCAGAAGTTCCACGCGAAAGACAGGGTTTTAATAATGTTGTCCTCGATTCAGATGAAGTTGTTCGTCGTCAGATTTTAGGTGTAGACTCACCCTCCCCTTGTCAAAATCAATACTCTTTTAGTTGGCAAATAGCTACCCGTTATTTAGCCGAAAAAAAAATCGAACCTAAGCTTTTTGCCGAGAGTTACCTTCAGCTCGGTTCAGTTGTATTTAAAAAAATCGAAAAAAACACAGCTAGCTATCATAATATTGACCCAAACGGTTACCAAATCTTACTCAATTATCGCGCTACTCGCCAGATTGCACCTACCATTACCCTTACAGACTTTATCAACGGTAAATTCGATCCCAACTTAGTCAAAAATCGCATTGTCCTCATTGGCACAACAGCACCCAGTTTTAACGACGATAATTGGCGGATACCTGACAGTAGAGCTGGAGGATCAATTCAGGTTGTGACTGGGGTAGAAATTCAAGCCCACGCAGTTAGTCAAATTCTCAGTGCTGTTTTAGACAATCGCCCCTTACTTTGGTGGTTATCAAAATTTCAGGAAAATATCTGGATTTATTCCTGGTGTTTGGCAGGAGGAATCCTAGTTAAGCGTTATAAATCACTACTGGTTTTGGCGATTAAAATAGGAGTTGCTACTGTTATTTTAGCTGGCTGCTCCTGGTATATTTTATTACAAGGAGGTTGGGTTCCTTTAATTCCTCCAGCCTTAGCAATAGCAATTACTGGAGGATGTCTCATTTTGTTCTCTCAGTTTCCCAAAAAATAACCAGGGTTTGCAGCAAAAAGTAGCTCTAGACAAGGGAGTTGCTATAAATCCTCTGGATTATCCCCATCTCTCTTAATAGGGATGATTTGAATCGTCATCTAAATTTAGATCGCTAGCGACAAATTATGAGGATTCATAATTATCGCAGTACAAATATGAGAACATTCTCTTGAGGCTTCCCTGCCTGATGAGGGGGGTGAAGGGGGAGCCAAACGTCCTCATCTCAACCCGTAGTGCTATATCTCTCGGTTTAACAACAGGAAATTTTAATCTTAGTCTTGTTGCGTAAACTTAAGTAAGAGGGAACTCTTAACAATCTCAGGACTTACCCACAAAGGGATGAGCAACCAGATTTCTCCATTCCTCTCTAGTGCCCAAACCAAGCAATTTTACCTTGAAACTGGGTTAACGATCGCAAGTCCTAAGTCTAACTTTTCAATTTCTCCCTAGCCGACAAGATTAATGGAATGTATTATTACCCGCCGTGCCAACTTCTCTGCCAGTCACCGCTATTGGTTACCAGAAATAAGTGAAACAGAAAACATCGAAAAATTTGGCACATCTTCCCGATTTCCTGGACACGGACATAACTACGTGCTATTTGTCTCCCTGATAGGAGAGATAAATGAATATGGCATGGTACAAAACTTATCTAAAGTGAAAAAAATCCTTCATCAGGAAGTTACTAGCCAACTCGACAATAGCTATCTGAATCACACTTGGTCAGAATTTACCCAAACCTTACCCACCACCGAAAACATAGCACGAGTAATTTGGAACCGATTAATTGGACACTTACCACTCGTGAATATTCAACTATTTGAACACCCCGAACTTTGGGCAGACTATCAAGGAAAAAGTATGGAAGCACATCTCACAGTATCTACTCACTTTAGCGCTGCTCATCGGCTCGCTCATCCCCATCTGACAGATGCAGAAAACTACGAAATATATGGTAAATGCGCTCGTCCTCATGGTCACGGACACAATTATCATCTAGAAGTAACCGTCAAAGGAGAAATTGACCCTCGCATTGGCACAATTGTTGATTTAGAAGCATTGCACAAGGTTATTGATGACCATGTTATCCAGCTTTTCGATCATACCTTCCTTAACAAAGATATTCCCTATTTTGCCGAAGTTATCCCCACTACTGAAAATATGACCATCCATATCCGCGATTTACTCAAGCTGCCCATTCAAGAGTTAGGGGCACACCTTTACAAAGTCAAATTGATTGAAAGTCCCAATAACTACTCTGAAGCTTACTCTTAAACTTAGTTGTTAGTTAGCAAGCAAAACTTGGATAATGGGTAATGCTTAACAATTAATGGCTCATCAACTATTTCCTCTGCCCATTGTAATGGCTGGTTGTCAATGGAGATATGTTCTGTCTTGCCATTAACATGTCTTCGATTAGCCCGTCTTCTGCGAGCAACCCGAAAAAGGTAAAGAGGAAATTAAATTTTTAGGGAAAATCTTGGTAATGACCAGATTTAGGGAAAAGTGACCGGAAAAAAAGGATAAAGTAAAAAAATAGTCTCACCCTCCCGATCGTCTCCTCCCCAGCCCCCCGACTCTCCCGATCCCCTACTCCCCTGCTCCCCTGCTCCCTTTCTTTTCGATCGGCGCAAGACAAGTTATTGAGAAAACTTTTGCTACTATGGGCAAAAGTTCAATAATCCTGTAATCTTATTTAGCTGCCTCCTTCAAACGATAAAATGTCCTAAATTGAAGTAACAGTAGAGGAAATATGGAACCGAACCCACAAGAATCTGTCTATACCGAGAGCAGTTCCCCAGAGAATAAGGTAGACGTAAATGTCGAACAACCCGGTGCGATCGCGCAGTTTTCTTCATCCAAGCCTACCCCAGATCAATCTTGGCAGGAATTAATCCAACCTGTTTTTGATTTCCTATCAAAACTGCCCGGTATAATCAGCGGATTTTATTACCAGTACCAATCAGCCCTAATCCTCATTGGACTAGTAGTCGGGGGAGGTATCTCTGTCTATCTCACCCTGGCGATACTCGACGCAATCAATGATATCCCCCTGTTAGCCCCTATTTTTGAACTGGTAGGGGTTGGCTACACCATCTGGTTTATTGCGCGTTACCTCTGGAAAGCTGAAACCCGTAAAGAGTTAGGTAATGAGTTTAATGCTCTCAAAGACCAACTATTGGGCAAACAGTAATTGGAACATCGTCTATCCTCCCTGTCGCACCCCAAGTGTCATCGTACAGTTTTCAGGGGATATAGAAGGGACAAAGGGAAAGCCTAAAACTATTTTACTGAGAACACAGTAGAAATAGATACAAAAAACTCGCCCAGAGATCGTGCTATAATGAGTGTGACATTACTAGATGCGAAATTTGAGCGATCGTTCTCTAAAATCATGGCGGGATTTGCTCATGAAGAGGTCATAAACATTTCTCAACCCAGTTTTTTCATGGATTAAATCCCAGAACAATATCATTGAATTGACTTTTCACCCACATAAATCTCAGAAGATTTATGTGGGATTTATTTTGGGTTTGCTGAAAAAGTCTTCTCGTGAGGCTAGGGTGTGGTTTTTTTTGTGTGGGGTATGGTTTTTTAGTGTAGGGAAATTTTTCCGTTTAACTTAAAAAGGCCATGAATTGTGAGGAGTGCAACTCTTATTTCTGGTACTTTTCCCTAACCACTAAAGCGCTCTTATCTAATTGCCGTCAAGGAGAAAGACTTATACAGCAAGCCCTATTTATATCGATCCCGATATGGTGGTTGCTATACTATATTTGTTAGCAACCTGCATCAACGCGCATAATTTTTGGAAACCTGCCAATTTTTTCATTACATGTCTCATTCATATAGTCAATTGGGGCAGTTTTTAAAACTTGAACAAAATCAGTAATTTTTTCAGATTCTAACTGTTGTACCATTTTCAATAAATTCAGACTCTGGGTAATCAATCCACTCACATCAATAGATTCGTAGACAGGTTGATAATCTTTAATTTGTCTAATTCCTTCACCAAGAAGAATCGCTGCACCACGGCAGTTGAGATTACCCAAATGATAGCAGCCAACCGCGATTTGCAAAATTCCTTGGTAAAATCTCTTTTGTGGTTCCATTGCTTCCATCCACAAAGCTTCTAAGGTATCGTGACAGCCATAAAAATCTTCTTGATTAAACTGATCGATTCCTTGGCAAAATTCATTGATCATTGGTTGTTGCTTATTCTTGCTTATTGTTGGTTATTAGCTGTTGGTTATTTGCTGTTTGTTGGAGCATAGTGCATAATTCATAACCCATAACCGTTGGTTGTTGCTTGTTGTTGGCTATTAGCTGTTAGTTATTTGTTGTTTGTTGGAGCATAGCCAATAACCAATAACCCATAACCCATAACCCATAAAATATTAAGCCATTGTCGCTCTTACTTTGTGGATTTCTTCGATCGCAATATCTTGATTTTCACCAGCAAAATCATTTTCCGGTGTCAAAAATAACATACAGTGACACTCTTTACGTTCTCGCATGGGGATGCAAGGACAATTCCAATAAGCGGCTTTCACCTCTGCTTCTTTGTCTTCATAGTGGCGACAGGGGCATAAGGGTGCGCCCAAATCATCTTTGTGTTTTGCCAATCCTTCAATCACCACAGCGGTTACAGAAGGATCCACACAGAAATAGGTTTTAGTCTGTTTTGCGTATTTCTCGGCAAAGTTTTTCATTGACTCCAGGTTTTTCTCACTGGAGAGTTTAGCGGTTGCTGATGTACTCATTGCGATTGGGTGGGCAATTTAACGAATTCTCTGCATTTTACCTTAAGTTCTGCGACAGTCTTATTCTCCCCATTCCCTTGTCTCCCTATCTCCCCATCCCGAATCCAGTCTGGGGAGTGGTGATGGTGCGTTACACTGCGCTAACGCACCCTACTGGCGTGTCAAGGCTAAAATGATGCAATAGAGATCTCCAAAAACCGTCAATCCCT
>DOIX01000383.1 GCA_003511885.1 Cyanobacteria bacterium UBA11153 | reverse complement strand
CGATCGCCCTTTCTTGTTTCTGATGAGCTATATCCTAAAGTAAAAGAGCGATCGATGTCTGCAACCCAAATCATCAACGATTAATTCTAGCTCACTGCAAATTCTGTGAACTGACGCATATAAGGTGGATGAAACCCAACCACAATGTCCGACTTCGGCACACCTATATTAACCAACTCTTGCCCTAAATCGATTTCTGTTCCATTCTGCTGAATCCAGATTTTTCCATCCTTAATATCGAGATGTATCGGACAACCGTAAACTCGCTGTTTGTTATCCCAACCGACTCTAACAACTTGATAATGATTGTGTTCTGTGTCAAAAACAACTTGCATCATCCACTTCTCCATAAGAAGGCTTGTATGCAGCATATTTAGTCAGAATTTGTTTGATAAAATCCCGATATTTTTCTACTTTTTCCATAAAGATATCACCTCTTGTTCTACATCATATACCAATAACTTAAACTGGTAATCTTCGACAACAGCGGTGGTAAGTTCACGCTTGAAGAAATCGTTATACGCCGTCAAAGGAATTGCCAAAAATAGCTGACGTTAGGGGTCTTTGAACTTGAGTGCTGTAGGGTAGTTGATAAATTGTCCAACAGCTAAATGAAAATCTGTTATGGCTGAAGTATTCAAAAAGCTCTTGATTTCTACAGCTATTTTCTCGCCCTGCCGTTCGGCTGCGATCAGACGTTCCGCACCCAGATCGATTAACATATCAACTCCACCCACACTGATGGAAAGTGGGTCATCTGTAATCTGCCAACCATCCTTTTCCAAGGCAATCTTCACAACATCATGAAATTTATCCTTTGCTGACATAAAGCCCTGATGACAAACAACTATAATTATACTGGCATTAATTGAGATGTGTGAATGTAATTCAGGTTGTTGACTTACCAAATCAAGCCTCGTGTCCGATCGCGCTCTCGTAAGGCTTGTCCAATGAAGTGCGTCAAGCGTAGCTATCCCGTAGGGAATCGCCCTTCATACCAAATACCAAACAGTGCGATGATTCTACGGAGTGCGATCGCTTGAGTAAAAAAGAGCGATCGCCCTTTCTTTATTCTGATGAGCGAACGCTTAAAATAAAAGAGCGAACGCCCTTAATACCAAATCGATATTTACGATATAATAAAGGTAAACCCACCATAAGTATTTCAAAAATTAACATGATAAACTTAGAGTTACCGCAATCCGATCCATTCACCAATCTCAAGGTGACGTTGCTGCTAGAATCACTCACATCCGGTCAATTTGCAGCATCTGTCAGAGAGTTTCCCGACTGTCAAGTGAAAGCAGAAACACGAGAAGCAGCGATAATGCTCCGCATCGCTATCGCGAACGCACAAATTCAAGCTACCTTTCTAGAACGGCTCAAAAATATTGAAGCGATTTTATGGAATGTACCAATTCAAACTTCAGAACCAACCTGGATGAAATTTGCAGGTATCTTTAAAGACGATGCCGATTTTGTGGCAATTATGGAATCTATTCGCGCCGAAAGAACCTCAGATGATGACTCGGAAGTCGATCCTTCCTATTACCTGTAGGGGTGGCTTTTTGTGTGTCGATACATTCTGGATACCGATGGCATTTCACTGATTCTCTACACTCATCCCCAGCTTACCGCTAACGCAACAAACCATCAAGTTGCTGTCACGATTGTCACAGTTCAAGAACTCTTCAATGGCTGGGTTGGCAGGATTAACAATCCGTCCTTGGTGCATAATCTACCTGCACTCTATTCAAAACTTTCGACAACCGTAAAATATCTCCAAACTATTGAGGTACTGGACTTGACACTCTTATGCTGATACTTGTCTCAAGAAACTGTTAAAAGATAACCCACCCTTGCGGAAAAATCGCCTGCAAAAAGATATGCGGATTGCAGCTATTGCTTTGTCTGTCGGTGCTACCGTTGTCACCCGCAACCAGCGAGATTTTGGTCAAGTTCCTGGACTTTCGATCGAAGATTGGACGCTGTAGTGATTCTGCGATAAAGAAAGAGCGATCGCACTATGGGCAAAGATTTCTGCTAATATACAGCACTCCCTTGAATCAAACATTCTACATTGGGTGTAGATCCCGATAGTCTACCAGAACATCATAGAAGCTGAGAGCCACCGTCTTTCAAGCGGTGGATGAAAGCGACTATTGGATTTATCCTTTCGTTTCCTCAGTGGTGTCCAAACAACGTATAATATTTGTACCAGTCGTAGGGGTGACGACAAGAGCCGGATATCCATAACTGGACTTTTCGGGCACAAACGTCGCCTTTAGGTTCGCGACTAGGAGGCTCTGAGGAGGGACGCTTCTTGGAGGATAAATTAAGTTGCCTGTGGAGGCACTCTGACGGGGGTGTTAAGACATGAGTCTTGCATCTAGTTAAGAGCCAAAGAGACAGGAAGAGAGAAGTTTGCATGCGTGGATTCATCCCGCCGGAAAACAACTTTTGAGAATCCCCCTGATTAAATCGGGGGGATTACGTCAACATCAAATTAGGGTTATGGAGGAGGGAGAGGGATAGTTATTATTCAATTTCTAGCCCTCGATAAACCTCCATTATCGGCAAATTTATACCAATAGTTGAAAATTTTGGCAATTGCGCGTACGATTTTATCCTTTCCTGTTCAAAACTAATACACTATCTTTTTCACCTTATTCTAAATCAAAATTGAAATTCGCTGGGCTAATCTCAACTTAGCCGAGCGAGAACGAGGATTTTCTGCCAACTCCTTTTCTGTAGCCATAATCGGCTTCTTCGTAATTACCTGTAACCAAGGGGAATTGCGGAAACTATGCTTCACCAACCTATCTTCTAAACTGTGAAAACTAATAATGCCAATTATCCCTCCCGGCTTCAGCCAATTGGGGGCAAGACTAAGAAAAGTTTCCAGCGCAGAAATCTCCCCATTTACGACAATCCGCAAAGCCTGAAAAACACGAGTAGCTGGGTGAATTCTGCCATAACGATATTTGCCGGGAACGCTCGATGCGATCGCAGATGCTAATTCCGTGGTAGTCTGGAAGGGGCGTTTCTCTACAATCCGTCTGGCAATTTGTCTAGATAGTCTTTCTTCTCCATACTCGTAAAAAATCTTCGCTAATTTCACCTCATCCCAATCATTAATTATCTCAGCCGCCGTCAGAGATTGATTTCTATCCATCCGCATATCTAAATCAGCGGTATGGCGAAAACTAAATCCCCTTTCCGGAATATCAAATTGGGCAGAGCTTACCCCCAAATCGGCAATAATACCATCAAATAAAATCGCACCGGGCTGATATTGAGCAAAATTACCCTGCCAAAATTGGACGCGATTGCCATAATCCTGTAAATTATTCTGAGCGGCTGCGATCGCATCTCCATCCCGATCGATTCCTATCGCTTGTACATCCGGCGCTCCAGCCAAAATCAATTTGCTGTGTCCCCCACCTCCTAGGGTAGCATCGAGATAATGTCCGCCGGGACGAATCATTAATCCGGTAATTAATTCTTGGCTTAATACTGGTAGATGGTAAAATTCATTAGTCATTAGAGATTTGTTATCGGTTATTATCTGCATTTACTTTTAATCTATATATTTGAGATCCGATAAAATCTTGAATTGACTTACAATAGCGTGAAATATTTTGAAAAGGTCATTAGCCCTCCTTTGGATTATTCTACCACGATCGCTGAAATGACGCAAATTCGTAAATTATCAGGAATTAATCTCAATAAATTTAACGAAGTTATGGGGCTTTCAGCCTACAAACTTTTGTTAACTTTTGTTACTTAATTTTTTTTTCGGGGGATAGGGGTTGGGGTGAGGGGAAAACTCCCTACGGGATCGGTATGAGGAGATTCTGTTGATAAGCCGTTACGCATTTAGGCCGGATATTGTCAAGAGGGGAAAAATTACCACTGAGTTTCCTAAAGGATCTAGCAATGCTATATTGCCAATTGATAAACTTTAATTGGTCGTTGGATTCCTTTAAAAGAATATGCTCCCATTTCTTGCCAATCTTGTTTTTGGCTCAGAATATTATAAGTATCTTCACTAACCACACAGCTACCAGGAGAGCAGATAGATTCCATGCGAGAGGCCAAATTAATAGTACCGCCTAAAGCAGTATAATCCACTCTTTGAGAACTACCGACATCTCCAACTACTGCCCTACCACTATTAACAGCAATCCGTAGTTGTAGAGGTTCCCGCAAAACTTGACTGGCGTTAAGTTTTGCCAAACGAGTTAGCATTCCTTTCGCCGCAGTCACAGCTCTATCTCCATGATCGGCTTGCGGTTCAGGAGCGCCAAAAAAGGCCATAATACAATCACCGATATACTTATCCAGAGTACCGCCAACGGCAAATATTTCTTGTAACATTTCCTCAAATAAACTATTGAGTAATTCAGCAACTTCTCCGGGACTTAACCTTTCAGAAAGGGCAGTAAATCCAACAATATCGGCAAAAAGAATACTAATTTCACTTTCTTGAGGTAGGAGACGACCATCAGATAAACTGTCTAAAGAGATTAATTGCTGAACTACAGCGGGAGAGTGATAGCGCTCTAGTTTTTGGCGAATTGCGGCTTCGCTTTTAAGTTTTTGGGCTAATAACCAACGTTGCACGCTAGAAGCAACGAGATTAGCTAAGGCTGAAAAAAAGCTGAGGTCTTCTTCTCCCTCAGTGTTCCATTTATTAGCAGAATGATGCGCATCAGCATAGAGGACACCAACTACTTTAGTTTCATCCCATAAGGGGACTGCGATCGCACTTTTAATCCCCTTAACTAAAATACTTTGTTGTCCTTGAAAACGTTCATCCATCTGAGCATCAGAAGTTTGGATAGCGACTTGTTCGGTAAAGACTTGTTCACAGATAGTGCGACTAACCCAACTATATGCGTCCGCTAAATTTAGTGATTGAGTCACATCTCTGGTTGCAGCATTAAGCAATGCCAATTCTCCATAACCAGTTACATCAATTAATAAAGCCAAACGATCGATACTTTTGAGATAGCGAAAAACTACTTGCTGGACTTGACTGAAAATTGCTTCGATGGATTCAGCCGCACTCAAACCCTTAGCTATCTCTACCAAATCTTTCAAACGAGCAATAACTTTTTCCTTATTGCTCAGTACATCGCCCTGACTATCTACTTCTATCCATTGCTTTTGCAAATCTTTAACATTGTGAAGAATGGTTGTACCTTGAGATAGGGCATCTCCTCCTGTCAGATTGACTGACATTTCAGCAGTGACAATTGCCACAATTTTCAACTCTCCCAGCCAAACCACATCATCATGGCGTACCTCTTGAGGAGAGGTTACCGCGCGATCGTTTAATCGCGTACCATTTTTGCTACCCATATCCTCTACAGTCCAGATACCTGAAGGGGTTTTGCAAAAACGGGCGTGATAGCGAGAGATACCGACAACAGATAAGCAAAGGTCACATTCTGGCAAACGACCAAGGGTAAAATTATCCCGATTTACTGTAACTGTTGTTTCCGTATCTCCCTGCTCTAGACGCAGTGCAAGTTTGGACATAACTTCGATCGCAAGCTGAAGTGAAAGGTATAGAAGTACAAATGGCTCTTGCCACCCTCTTAATGTACGACTCCAGATTAATCATATCCGCACAATCCGGAAAAGGCTAACCCGAGCTAGAAAAAGTCTGATGTCAACGGTTTACCCCAGGGAAGCGATCGTGATCGGAATATTACTAGACCAACGTTACCAAATAGTTGAAGTCCTCAGCCAAGGTGGATTCGGTCATACTTATATCGCCCAAGATACTCGCAGGCCAGGAAATCCCACTTGTGTGGTGAAACATCTCAAACCTGCCACTAGCGATCGCGATTTTTTGGAAACGGCGAGACGTTTGTTTAATGGAGAAGCTGAAACTTTAGAAAAACTGGGTTTCCACGATCAAATTCCCCGGCTGTTAGCTTACTTTGAGGAAAACCAAGAATTTTATTTAGTAGAGGAGTTTATCTCTGGACATACTCTAAGTAAAGAATTACTCCCAGGCGAGCGCTGGCATGAAAGTCAGGTCATTCAACTCTTGCAAGAGGTATTATCTATTCTAGAATTTGTCCATCATAATGGGGTGATTCATCGGGATATTAAACCTGATAATTTAATTCGCCGTCATGAGGATAATAAGTTAGTTTTGGTTGATTTTGGTGCAGTTAAACAAGTCCAGATGCACTCAATTGTGGCAACTCAAGCCGGGATTGGGGAAACTGTGGCAATCGGTACTCCGGGATATATGCCGAGCGAGCAGGGACAAGGTAGACCTAGACCTAGCAGCGATATTTACGCTCTTGGTATCATTGGTATTCAAGCTTTGACTGGGTTAAATCCTCGACAATTAGCAGAAGATCCCGATACAGGAGAAATTCTCTGGCGAGATCGTGCCCAAGTTAATGATATGTTAGCAGCAATTCTCAGTCAGATGGTACGCCATTACTTTAAACATCGCTATCAGTCTGCTACTGAAGTATTGCAAGCACTTGCTTTTTTCTCTCATCCCTACCAACCCAAGGCTTTTGTGGCTACAATCGGTCAAATGGGGCGCTACTACTTGACAAATGGCTATAATTCGGCTGTGAATGCTTTGCGATCGCTAGCTTCTCTCACTAAATCCCAAATTTCCCCCCATCATACAGCTTCTTTTGGTTCTACTACGGGATCGGGTACTGCCAACCCATCACCTGATATTTCCGGACAAAATACCGTCACAGTCGCACCCGGAAATTCAGCTCCCTCATCCGAACAAAATACAGTCACAGTCGCGCCAGTAAATCCAGCTAATTCACCTCTTCCTGCTCCACCTTATCCAATTCCGGTTGTCAAAGTACCCCAGAAATTGCCAATCATCATCGGGGCAAGCGCTGCCAGCATGATAATTGGTGCAGGTGCGATCGCGTTAATCGGTAAAATATCACCGAATCCTAAAACCCCTCAAACTACTGCTAAAATTCAAACTACTAACCCCACTCCTTCACCTAAACCAGAAAATAGTTGTATCCTGGTTATCCAACCTTCCAACGTGCGATCGCTATCTGGACGGAGTAAAACTGGGGAAGTTGTCAAAGCAGGAACTAAAGTATCGGTAACTGGCAAAGAAGATGGTGGTTGGATTGAAATTAGTTCCCCAGTCTCAGGTTGGATTTGGAAAAGTCGGACAAAAAATACTTGTCCGCCACAACCGTAAGCAGCTAGTGACATACTCCCAACGCTAATTGCTAAGGCTTTTGTAGCGTGGGCGCAGCTCGCCAAAGGATATTTCTTCCTCCTTACCTCTAACCTCTGGCCTCTAACCTCCATAATATAAGGTAAGAGAGTTTGTTAAGGAAAGTAAACAATGCCAAGAGCAATCTGGAATGGTGCGATTATCGCCGAAAGCGATAGATGTGTAGTCGTGGAAGGCAACCAATATTTCCCCCCTGACTCCATCAACAAGCAATATTTTAAGGAAAGCAGTACCCATACCACTTGTTCCTGGAAAGGTGTCGCCAGTTACTACACTATTGAAGTGGATGGAAAAGAGAATCAGGATGCCGCTTGGTATTATCCCAGCACCAAGGAAAAGGCCAAAGAGATTGAAGGATATGTTGCCTTTTGGCGCGGTGTCAAAGTGGAAGCTTAAAATTTAACCTTCTGTCTATATGAGGTAGGGTGCCCTGCGCGCAAGCTAACGCACCCCTTTTGGTTATCGAGCCTTTGAGGTTTTCTGGTTTTTTTCGATTAATGCGGATGAAAGGACTTGAACCTTCACTCCGTGAGGAACTAGAACCTAAATCTAGCGCGTCTGCCAATTCCGCCACATCCGCTTGACGATAACTATCATAACATTAAAATTCAAAATTAGGACATGGAGAAGAGAGAAGGGAGAAGGGGGAGAAGG
>DOIX01000143.1:18955-24566 GCA_003511885.1 Cyanobacteria bacterium UBA11153 | reverse complement strand
TAAGCAAATCCGTCCACCATATCTGCAATAATTAATTGCAATTAGACATCTCCAAAATATAATTTCGAGATTTTTTATCTATGTAGGGGTGAAGCATTTGGGCGACAATTTATGTCGAAAACCCTAGATATACAGTCCAAATGCTTCACCCTCTCCCTGGATCTCTAAACACACTCTAGGCGATAATTTATTTGTTGGATAAGTCTATTGAAGAAAAATCATTATGGTAGAACAATCGAGTTATGAATGAAATGAGTTCTGAGGCAATAATCTTCTCGCATTTAGACAAAGCAATAGAGGAGTATGCTAAAGCCCTAAGTTTGATCGAAGAAGCAATCAGCAATCAGTCAAAGCCACAAATCCTCAAACTTCTCCTAGCACGAGATGCGGTTGAAGAAGCGCTACCGGAAAAAACTCAGGTATCTCAGGATAGTATTGCTAGGCTGATTGAGTTAGATGGTAAATTAAAAAGTCAAGGAAAGGCGATCGCAACTTATGGCGCTTTGGCTGAATGGCGGGAAAGTTTGCATCCACCAGAGTCATCCTGGTGGTGGTTTTTCCTGCCTCCCAAAATAATCGATAAAAGGGATCGCTTTGATTGGCTATGGGATACCCTCACTACTGCCACTTTGGTTTTGTCCAGTAGCTTTATGATACACACATTCCAAAGTTTTTCAGTGGGTGGGTTAGGTGTATTAGAAGTATTCAGCACTATTGCTCAAGGTGCGGGAATAGCCATAATTGGCAATGGCGCACTGACAAGTGATGGTAAGAAAAAGGTCAAAGCAACTCTGCACAGACTGAATATTCCTCCCTATTTCTACAGCGAGGTAACTTTTTGTTTCTCTACTTTGCTGTTACTTGGTGCCTATGGACTCCACTCATCATTACCACATTATTGGAGTCAGAAGTATTATGAAATAGGGAAAAAATTTTACCGTCAAGGAAATGTGAAGAGTGCAGAATACGAATACTTAAAAGCAATAAACCTTAACCCAGATAATGCAAATATCCGAACTGATTTGGGGCTACTTTACGAATCGATTGACGAGATGGATCAAGCCATAACACAGTATAAGCATGGTTTGGAAAGCAAAGATTTTCAATCCCTTAACAACATAAGTCGGATCTATATTATTAAAGGGGATTTTGTGACAGCAGAATCCCTCCTCCGTCTTGGTTTGCAGTATGTCTCTAATCATCAGCCCAATCTGCAATACAAACTTTACAGAAACCTGGGTTGGGCACTGTTGCAACAAAAAAAATACCCAGAAGCTGAACAAGAATTGAACAAAGCAATTGAAATTGATAAGAGATTCCCAAATCCAGAAGACAAATTACCCGGAGCAGGTATGGCAAACTGCTTTTTAGCTGAAACATGGGAATCTGAGGGAAATAAGGAACTGGCTAAAAAAGAGTGGGTTTACTGTCAAAAATTTGCTAAACCAGAAATATTTGCTGAGTATAAATGGTTTATTGAGGTAGGGGAAAGAGACATAGCCCAGTATATTGATACATCAAAAATAATTCAAAATCCAAGATTTAAACCCAACCTTGGGGAGATAAACAAATTGCCGTCACAGGTAAACGAAACTCCCTAAATTATAAAACCTCTCCCCCAGCTCCTGTCATAGAAACTGAGGGGAGGGGTTTCCCTCTAAGGCGCTAGGGCATTTCCTCGCAGCAAACTACCGATAGTCTTAGCAGTAATCTTAAGCTGAACTAGGGGATTGGCAGGTACTACTGTCTTATAAAGATAACTATCAAAAGTCATCTTCTGGACATCCTTATCGGCACACATTTCCACAAAAGCTTCGCGGGTAGCGTCGGTGCGATAGAAGACAGTTTGGAGAATATCCAAGACTTTGTAAGTCATGCCATATTTCTTATCCCAACGCTTCAGATAAAGCTTAAGATCGTCTTCTGTAGGAATCCGCGTACCACCATTAGAAGTTTCCACAATAGTTTCGGCACACATCCGGGCTGATTTAGCGGCAAAGTAAATCCCTTCACCGGAAGATTTGGTAACTGTACCAGCAGCATCTCCTACCAAAGCCACTCGACCAACAACCCGTCTTGGTCTAGGATGTTCGGGGATAGGATGGGCTTCTACTTTAATAATTTCCCCACCTTCTAATTTTTTAGCAGCACGAGCGCGAATTCCGGCTTGGAGCTTTTTAATTAAGGCTTGGTTTACCTTCATCGTACCCGTACCCACGGCTACGTGGTCGTATTTGGGGAATACCCAAGCGTAGAAATCGGGGGAAACATCTGTCCCCACATACATTTCCGCCAAGTCTTCATAGAAGGCCATTTTATCCTGGGGAAGGCGGATTCTTTCTTGGAATGCGATCGCATAATTATAATCCCCAGCGTCAATCGCCTTCGCTATCCGGGAATTTGCCCCATCTGCACCGATAACTAAGTCTACTTTGAGGGTTTTTTGTACGCCGCTGACGCTACCGTCAGAATGATCCGCGTAATGGATGGTATAAGCGTCGGTACTATTGGTGGGAATATCTAGGGTATGGACGGTGCCGTTAATTAACTTAGCACCTAACTTAGCGGCGCGATCGCGCATGAAGCCATCTAAGACTTCGCGGCGGCACATCCCAATATATTCGTCTTGATTGGTGAGATTGATATCGACTTCTACATTAGACGGTGAAATCATCTTCATTTTTCTCACCCGTCTATCAATAATTTCTGGTGGCAGGTCAAACTCGCTTACCATACAGAGTGGAATGGCTCCACCACAAGGTTTGGCATTGTCGAGTTTCCGTTCAAACAGGTAGGTTTCGATTCCTGCTTTTGCTAGTGTCTCAGCAGCAGATGAGCCTGCTGGACCCGATCCTACCACGGCAACCCTTAGTGATGGCATGTTTTCTCCCAATCTTTTTCCAGTTACACAATATAGGGGAATAAATTCCCTCGCTCGTTTTCACCCAACCGCTTAAATAAAGTAGGGAGGGCTTCTTAACTTCGGTCATTGGTAGTGAATGGTATCACGGACTTTTGGTTCTTGCCATGGAGAAGTGGGGTTTTGGGGGAAGTTGAAATAGAGCTTAACAAATTTGCGTAATATCCCTTAATACTTGAGGAAGTGGTGGTGGGCGAGTTGGTAAGAAATGTAACAATGGTAGGGGGGAGATATGACAGCGGATGGGGGATGAGGTTGGGGTAGGGTACGTTATTCCATAACGCACCGGATCGTTTTTTTGCGATCGCCGAGTTAAACTTGATTTAGGGGTAGGGTGCGTTATCATGTAACGCACCGAATAATTTTACTCAATTTTTTGATGGGGTATTCATCAAGTCTATGACAAAAGGCTATCGCCAAAATATTCCTGATACAATTTACATCTGGGCGTACAGTGATTTCCTTCTAATTTCACTAAGCCCATACTATTTAATTTAAACCCTTGGATTGATGGTAATCTCACTGGTATATCATCTCTCACCACTTCTCTCATCGCTAGGATTAATTCTGGATATTTTTCCAGATTCCACAAATGTCTGCGCAAATGATCCCTGTAAATTCCTGCTTCGGTAGCTCCTTCTGCTAGTAACTCTTCTAGTGTTACAGTTTGACGAGCGATTCTGTACATGGCTAATCTGATTAAATAGGGATGTCCTCCTACTAATGCCATTAATTTTTCTACTTCATTCCTTTTCCACTTTAATCTATGGCGCTGTGCTAATTCTTCTAACTGTTGGGCATTAAATTCTGGTAATTCTATCGGCAATCCAACATTAAACGGAGATTTATTTACATCTAAAGGAATATAAACTTCTGTAGAATGAACTACGACTAACCGCAGTTTCTTCCAAATATCTCGGCGTTTGGCTTCTTCGTGGAGGGAACGCAATAATCCAAAAAAGTCATCGGCGATTTCTGGCGATTCAAATACTCTATCTACTTCATCTAATCCTAATGTGAGGGATGTGGGAATTTCTGGTAATAAATATTGTTCAAAATAAGCCTTACAACTTTGATTGCTACCAATGATTTCGGCTAATTGGGCGTATTTGGTTAATTGTTCGGTATTTAGTAGCCCTAATTCCATACTAATACTGGCACAAAACCATTGTAAAAAGGTATCGGAATTAGCAAATACGCGCTGATTTGCTAGTTGTAAACTTAATGCCATTGTCTGGGAACCTTCCTTTTCGGCGTGATGGAGAATTCTTGCCATCAGGGAAGTTTTGCCCATTTGTCTGGGTGCTTTGATGCGGATTAATGCACCTGGTTGGCTGATGGTTTCGTAACATAAAGATTCGATGGGGGGACGATTGATATAAAAATGAGATATTAATTCAACTTGCCCTTCTGGTAATTCTGGTGCGGCGACTGGTAGAGGAGTTTCTGAAATCGGAATTGTTAATTTTTTCTCCATTCCCACATCCCTCCATCCTCCCATCCCCCTCATTACATTCCAATCTACCGCAAATTGATGATTGGCGGGGAGAGATGTACGGGATTCTGTGAAAATTTGGAGGATTTCTGAGATGAGAATTGAGGAATTTTCGGTGGAATGCCATTGCCATACCTGAATTCCTTGTAAAAGTTCAATTAAATCAAAAGATAAAGGAGTATCTAAGTCAAGACAGATGGGTAAAATGGCTGGTTTTTGGGGCGTAATTTGGTGTAATTCTTTAGCATGACGCACATCTTCCAATAAAATTTCGCCCATCGCCAATTCTGGGGAGAGGAGGAGTAACCAGTAATCAGATTTCTGGAGGGAAGAGTTGAGGGGAGTATTTTTCTCTGAAAGAGAAACGTGATGATGAGCAGCAATTAAAGCTGCTTGTAATTTTTGAATGAGCTGGAGTTGGAGGGAAGATTCGCTGATGAGAATATGGAAACCAATCTTTGATTGTACTTCCTGGGGATGAAAATTATCCTGAAAATCAGCAATATCGCGCCACTCCTGCCCCAATACCCGACAAATCTCCACAAAATTCACATAATCCACAGGCTTGCCATTGAGGAAATTGCTGACAGTGGATTGGGCGATGCCTAACTCTTCCGCCAGGAGTTTCTGACTGGGGAAGCCATTTCTCAAAAGGCACGATTTGACAAGGGTAATAGCTTGAGTACGAATAAATAGCGATCGCGGCATTACTCAAATATAATTTCAATATTGCAATTTTACCCCCCAGGCTGTTTCTTCCCCTAGTCTCTAGTGCAGGTGGGGAAAAATAAGCTGCGCTCCATCTGGCAAAAGAGCTATTTGCCATCGAGGTTTCAGATTTATACACCAATCCTTATATAGGAGAGTTTTTTGCGGCTCCCTCCATTTAAAAATACTTTTAAACCCCTATTTTTAGGGCGGCACAGATTTCTACTCTTTTAATATAACTTGCTTTCTGTCAACTGTCAAGGGGTAAATTTCCCATTTTCCCTCTCTGCCCTTGACTCATTGACTTTTTTGTGTTAGATTTATATAGTGGGAATCCGTGCCGCCCTAAAAATAGGGTAAAATACCCCAAAGTAATTGAGACAGCGACATCAAATCGAGCCTATAAGCTTTCTAGCACTGAAATCAGAAATGAATCGGGATTAGGGAAAGCTAGTTGGTGCGATCGCTTCGCGAGCCTTCGGCATCGC
>DOIX01000143.1:10188-18676 GCA_003511885.1 Cyanobacteria bacterium UBA11153 | reverse complement strand
AGGAGAGTTTTTTCGGCTCCCTCAATTAAAAAATACCTTCAAAACCCTATTTTTAGGGCGGCACAGATTCCCACTCTTTTATTCTAACTCCCAGTTTTGTCAACTGTCAAGCCCTCTCAATCAAAAAGAAATTAATTTTAGCCACTGCCCCTTGACTCATTGACTTTTTTATGTTATATTTATATAGTGGAAATCCGTGCTGCCCTAAAAATAGGGTAAAATGCGCCAAAGTAATTGAGACAGCGACATCAAATCGAGCCTATAAGCTTTCTGCCACTTAAATCAGATAATGAATTGGGATTAGCGACAGCTAGTTGGTGCGATAGCTTCGCGAGCCTTCGGCATCGCGCAATTAAGGATACTAGCTTGCGATCGCAGTAATTTTGATTATCTCTATATATAGGAGAGTTTTTTCGGCTCCCTCCATTTAAAAATACCTTCAAAACCCTATTTTTAGGGCGGCACAGATTCCCACTCTGTTATTCTAACTCCCAGTTTTGTCAACTGTCAAGCCTTTTAAATCAAAAAGAAATTAATTTCAGCTTCCTGGTAGCTTTCACTCACTGCTAAAACGCTCTTAGCTAATTGCCGTCAAGGTTAATGACTTTATACAGCAAGCGCTAGCTAAAAGTCGATGAGAAGTCAATCGATACTCGAAGAAGTCAGTGCCTATCTCAGATACCGACTCGATTTAATGGAAATGAAAGGAATTCTATCGATGGCACAAGAGTATGAAACCTGCATAAGCTACCTGTCGCTAGAGATATATCGTAGTAGAGCCTATCTCGATAGTGGTACAGGAGTATTAAACCTGCATAAGCTACCCGTGGCTAGAGATATATCGTAGTACATCCTCATCTACCCCAATTAAGGAGAAAAATTATGTGGTATCAACAAACTTCCAATAAAGTTGTACCGGGTGGATTGCTGATTGTTTCAATATTAGGCATTGGCAGTATCGCATTACCCAGTTTTTTAAATCAGAGTCAGAAGGCTTGCGCTTGTGGTGGTTTAGGCTCAGAAGCCAAACAATATATTGGCGCAATGAATCGAGCGCAGCAAGCTTATTTTCTAGAAAATAATGCCTTTACCAATAACATCGAAAAACTAGGGCTTGGCATTAAAACTGAAACAGAAAACTACAGCTATTCAACTCATGCTACTGACAAAGCCGCTTTTAACTATGGTATATCCCGACAAGTAGCACTTAGAAGTTGGGTTGGTGGTGTTTTTACTGTACCTGCTACAGATGCAAATCCAAATGTAGTTAAAGGAGAAATGACAACATTAGCTATTTTGTGCGAAGCAAATTCTCCTGGTACAAATAAACCAGCAGCACCAACTTATCAAAATGGTGTACTTGCTTGTGGTGAGGGTACAACTCAACTTAGATAAATAACCACAAAGAAAAGTCGATGAGAACTCAATCGGTATTAAAATAAGTCAGTAGAGATCTCAGATACCGATAGCCTTTAATTGAAATTAAAGCAATTCCATAATTGAGGAAGGTAATTATGCAAGCAAGACTCTCAAGCATTCTGATTAACACAGCCATTGCTGTCATCCTGTCTCAAGGAATCTCTATGCTAAATCGGACAGATTTGGCGAGATCTCAATCAATCGCAGAAACCTTACCGCAATTATTAAAAGATAGTCAAGATGGAAAAGAAAAAGATACCGAAACCTACCTAAATCGCGGTATTAGCCTCTTTCAGCAAGGAGACAGCAAGGGTGCAATTGCGGAGTATAGTCGAGCAATCGAGATTAATCCTAACTATGCCGAAGCATTTGTCATGCGCGGTATTGCTCGCTATCAATTAGCAGAGACAGAAGGGGCTATATCTGATTTTGATAGAGCAATCCAGATTAATCCTAACTATATGGAAGCATATATTGTACGCGGTATTGCCCGCGATGACTTGGGAGACAACCAGGGAGCAATTGCTGATTATAGTCGGGCAATTGAGATTAATCCTAACTATGCCAAAGCTTACTTATATCGAGGTAATGTTCGCGATGAATTAGGAGATCCAGCGGGGGCGATATCTGATTATAATCGAGCAATCCAGATCGATCCTAATGATGCTAAATCCTACTATAATCGGGGTGTTAGCCGATACGAGCAACGAGATATAAAGGGAGCAATTGCAGATTTCGATTTAGCAATTAAAATTAATCCTAATTATGTTGAAGCCTACGTCAATCGAGGCAATGCTCGCGATGATTTAGGAGATGCAGCGGGGGCTATATCCGATTACAATCGAGCAATTGAGATTAATCCTAACGATGCTTTTGCCCACTACAATCGGGGTGTTACTCGATATGGGCAAGGAGATAAAAAAGGATCAATTGCAGATTTTAATCGGGCAATTGAGATTAATCCTAACTATGCAAATGCCTACGTTATGCGCGGTAATGTTCGCGATGATTCAGGAGACGCGGAGGGGGCGATATCCGATTACAATCGAGCCATTGAGATTAATCCTAATTTTGCAAATGTCTACTTCAATCGAGGCATTACTCGATCTCGCCTTGGAGACAAAGAGGGCGCAAGTGCTGATTATAGCAGGGCAATTGAGATTAATCCTAACTATGCCACCGCCTACTTAAACAGGGGGGCTATTCGTGCTAACATGGGAGATAAAAATAGTGCGATCGCAGATTTTAATCGAGCAATTGAAATTAATCCTAACTTGGCATTAGCTTACGCCAACCGAGGTAATATTCGCATTCAACTGGGAGACAAACCAGGAGCAATACAAGATTTCCAGAAAGCGGCTGATTTGTTTAAACAACAGGGAAATCAAGAATCATATCAAGAAATCCTTCAGCTACTCCAGGAATTAAAGCGACAGTAAGTTTAATTTCGGGTGGGAAGTTTCTCTGAGAAGTTAAAAAACTGATTATTAACTTATACCAATTTCCTAAAATAGCGCTACATATCTACCCCCCTAACCCCCCTTAATAAGGGGGGAGCAAAAACTGCAGATGTAGCACAAATTAATGAAATTGGTATTAGTAGAAACTACTCGCCCTACAGTTATTGAGATTGATGCAATTTCTGAAAAATTATGAGCAACTACCCAGATTTATCGGTACAAGGCTATCAAATAATCTCCCAACTCGGTGCAAACAGCATGGGTGGGCGAGTTACCTACTTAGCCAAAGATATCAAAACCCAAAATCATGTCGTCATCAAGCAATTTCAATTTGCCCAAATGGGTGCTACTTGGGCAGAATACGAGGCTTATCAACAAGAAATTACCATGTTGCGTCGCCTCAATCATCCCAATATTCCCCGTTACCTGAATTCCTTTCAAACTCCTGACGGTTTTTGCATGGTGCAGGCATATATTAATGCCCAATCTTTAGCTACTCCCCGGAGTTGGATACCTCAACAAATTAAACAGGTTGCTATTGCCGTTTTAGAGATTTTAGTCTACTTACAATCTCAGTCACCAGCGATTATTCATCGGGATATTAAACCGGAAAATATTTTAGTAGAAGATAACCCCTCCCCAACCCCTCCCCTGAAAGGAGAGGGGCTTTCCTTCTCCCCCTTCCCTCGCAGGGAAGGGGGCTGGGGGGTTAGGTTTTCTGATATTCAACAGGAGGAAGAAGAGAGAAATAATTCTCAGTTTAAAGTGTACTTAGTAGACTTTGGTTTTGCCAGAATGGGAGGTGGAGAAATAGCGGCTAGTAGTGTGGTAAAAGGCACTTTAGGATTTATGCCGCCGGAACAATTATTTAATCGACAGTTAACAGCAGCATCGGATCTTTATGGCTTAGGAATTACCCTGATTTCCTTACTTACTGGTACTAAATCTGTTGATATTGGTAACTTAATTGATGCTAATTATCGCATCCATTTCCAACATCTAGTACCACCCCTGAAACGAGGTTGGCTTAACTGGTTGGAGAAAATGACTGAACCCAGAGTCCAAAACCGTTATCGTAGTGCGGCGGAAGCATTAGCTAGTCTAAAAAATATTGATGTTGATAGTTTGCCCAAAGTGATATTAAGCCAGAATCGCTTTAACTTTAACGCCTCACAATTTGGCGAAAAACTAACTGAAACTATTCCAATTAATAACCCCATTCCTAACACAGTCATGAGTGGGAGATGGGAAGTAGCACCCCATCCAAACGATCCACCCCACACTCCTTACGATCATACTTGGATATCATTTAATCCACAGAAATTTGAAGGGAATCAGGTAGAGTGTAAAATTACAGTAGATACCAGTAAATTGCTGGCAAATCAAACCTATAATCGCCAGATTATATTACACGCTAATTCTGTTCCAGATACTTATACTGTTACAGTGGAAGTGCAAACTGCTCCCCTACCACCAGTTCAAAAACCTGATTATTTATATTTCCTGCTTTTAGGAATTTTATTTTTACTTTCGTTATTCCTATTGAGCCAGATCCATGACAGAATTATTTTAGCCAAATTCATGTTAATGGGGACACCGACTCTTCTGGTATTATTGAATTTAATAGATAAAATTAACCAGAAAAAACTGGCGGGAATTAAAACTAAGTGGATTTCTGCTTCTCTTGGGGCTGCGGGTGGTCAACTTGTGGGAATTTTCTTTGGTTTATCGGTTTTTGATTGGGATGATATAGGTTGGTTAATTGGCGGTATAACTGGTGGAATAATCGGGACTTTAGTGGGATTTCATGATTCAAATTCAATAATTGGGGGTATGAGTGTCATCATCCTCCTATTGACAAGCATAGCTCTACCCACCTTTATGAACATGTCTTACTCGGCGGAGGATATTTCTTTTGTAACTAGTTGGCTTTTGCAAGCACCGATATTAAATCTATTAATTGGATATTTAACTACACTAATAGTTAAATATCGGAGAGATAGAAGAATTACAAAGAAAGAAGACAGCCTCAGTATGTTACTAACAGCAGGGTTAGGCATTAACTTGGCAGGTGTTGTTTTACTTCGCTTCAGCCTCATGAATCAAATTGCCCAAAACTTCACCAAACCAGGGATAGCGGTTATATCTACAGGAATTGCGATCGCGCCTATAATACTTATTAGTATACTCTGGATAAATTATATTATTTACAAACCCTTAAAGCACAACAAAAAGATTGCAAAATATCACAAATCTCAAGCAGATTTAATTAAGCCATAGCCAGGAATAGCTAATCGCTAATTCTTCAAAAATCCATCCGTTACATCCGTTACCAAATCCGCTGCCAAATCCCCTGAAAAAATATGAACACTTTCCCAGACTTCTCCAACTACGGCTATCAAATAACCCGCGAAATCGGAAACAATCGCGCAGGTGGAAGAGTCACCTACCTAGCCACTGAAATCAACACCCAAAAAAACGTCGTTATCAAACAATTTCAATTTGCCCAAACAGGTGCAAACTGGACAGAATATCAAGCTTACGAACAAGAAATTGCCGTCTTACGCGAACTAAATCACCCCAATATTCCCCGTTATTTAGATTCCTTCCAAACAGCGGCAGGTTTCTCTATGGTGCAAGAATACAAAAATGCCCCATCTTTAGCAAATTCACGCCTGTGGAAACCTCAAGAAATTAAACATATTGCCATCTCAGCTTTAGAAATCCTCAAATACTTACAAAACCGCATTCCCCCCATCATCCACAGAGATTTAAAACCCGAAAACATCTTAGTAGATGAAGGAATGAATCTTTACCTAGTAGACTTTGGTTTCGCCAGAATGGGAGGTGGAGATGTAGCTGTTAGTAGTGTAGTGAAAGGTACATTAGGATTTATGCCACCGGAACAAATGTTTAACCGTCAGCTCACAGTAGCATCGGATATTTATAGTCTGGGAGCAACATTAATTTGTCTATTAACTAATACACCATCTACAGAAGTTGGTAGCTTGATGGATGATGAAGGTAGAATTAATTTTAAGCAGCGAGTCTCACATTTATCTGAAGGTTTAATTAACTGGCTGGAAAAAATGGTGGAAACTAATTATAAACAACGCTATCCCTCAGCAGAAGCTGCTTTAGAAGCATTGATTCCTCTAGAAATTTTTCGCCCTATCCAGACACCAAAATGGATATTCCCTCTAGTAGGTACATTAATATTTACTCTTGCTGTTACTGTATTAGGAATAATTAAATGGCAAGATATCAAAAAAGCAGAGATAAACAAAAAAGAAGTAGCATTGCAAGCTGTGACAGTTACCCTTAACCCAAAATCTACCCAGAAAATAGATAAATTTACCCTTAACACTCAAAGAGTCTACTTTTCAGTAACCTTGCCCGATTTAAAAAATCAGACTTATCAAGGCACTTGTCAAATGCTCGATAGAGAATCAACACTTGTTGCTATGGGTGAATCAACTCTCAAGGCTTCAGCCAATGGATTGAAGGCTTGGTGTTGGTATAACTTTGATAAAAATGTAGATAAGCCTGGAGAGTGGATGTTTAAATTTTCTGTGGATGGTAAAAATGTGGCAGAAAAGAAATTGAGTGTAGTCGATAAATAAAATAGGGGGTGCGTTATTCCTAACGCACCCTACAGATTGATAAGCTGCTACGCTTTTAATTTGTCTGTTTTGAGAGCAGGGGGGCAGGGGAGAGGGTTTGATCGATTTTTTCCGAAATGGAAAATATACAGTTTAAATGAGCAGCAGCTTAAAACTATTGGAGGTGAATTAGATATTGCATCATTGGCGATTACCCGCTATTGGAGGTGAATTAGATATTGCATTATTGGCGATTACCCGCCAGAGAATAAATTCTCTGTCTAATAGCGAAAGTCCATTTTAATGGACTAAGAATACTAAGAATATAAAAGAATGAAAATGTTATTCAGTCGTCTTTAGAGGACTTTAGCTATTAGCCAGTGGTTAAAACCACTGGCGGTTTACTGATAAACTACCTAGCCAAATTTTGCGAACCTTCAGGACATTTAATTTCACCATTAACTAACTTCGGCATAGTTGTAGGTAAGGAATTCTTCTGATTCATTTCACAGATAGCCGCGATAGTACCATTCTCTGTATTATCCTTAGTCACAAACACCGCACCAATGTAATTTTTAACATTATTTTTGATATATGGTTTTCTCCCTTGCCCAATTGCAGTCATACTTGTTGGAAAATAGGAAGTTTGATTCACCGATTCATCCAAGTTATCAACTGGCACCATTGGGGCTAAAATACGGTATCGATAATAAGCCCTATCTGGCTTCATTCCCAAACCCAACTGATTAAAAGAGTTGAAATCAGCAAAAGTACCTTTTTCAAGATGGTATGCTTGCTGCTGTCGGTTGATTGAGCCAATAAATTGTTTTGCTTGTGATTGTTTTAATCCGTTAGCACCAGGGAATAAATTATGGCAATTGCTACTACATTCGGTAGTATAATAAGGCAATACCAAGGTAGTAGCAACACTTCCATAAAGCAAAACTCTTACCAGTAAACCTGTTATGGTAAAGCCTTGGTTATGATTTTTATTTAAGAAGTATTGCCGTAATTTAGCTTTGATTTTGATTTGCATAATTAAACTAACCCCGATAAGTTACAGTATGATTCTCTTAAATCAATTATAGCGATTATTTTCTAATTTATGGTGCGTCAGATATAGCAAGGGACTATTAGCTCTTGGCTCTTGGCTCGGGCGTGTATTCAAAGTATAAAATTTAACGTAGTAGTGATGTAGGGGCGAAGCATAAGGACTGAAAATCTTGGGTTTCACCAATGACTTATCGCCCTTATGCTTCGCCCCTGCCCTAATATTCAGAGTTTGAAGACACGCTCTAGAGAAGTTTGAGGAATTGAGAATGTCTTAACCGCCTTGGCGGTTGCTATAATTTTCCCCATTCCCCATTTTCTATTCCCCAATCAAATCATGAATCCAGAAAATAAAGCCAAATTCGATATCGAATACCAAGCCGGAAAAACCGCCTTTGAAAGAGGTGACTATGCCACCTCAGTCAAACGTTTAGAAATAGCCTGCGCCCTAATCAAGCCAAACTCCCGCTTAGGAGGAGAGGCACAAATGTGGCTAGTGACGGCTTACGAAGCCGCAGGAAAAAGAGAAGAAGGTATCGCACTTTGTCAACAACTGAGTCGCCATCCGGATTCCGAAACCCGTAAACAAGGCAAGCGCTTACTCTATATCCTACAAGCCCCGCAGCTTCAACGACCAGAGGAATGGATGGTGAAAATACCCGACTTAGGCGGGATCGCAGATAGGGAAACCCAATATCGTCCCAGTAATAATTCTACTATTAATAGCAACCGCGATCGCCAAAAATTAGTTATCCCAGATGCCATCGATTTAACTCAAGTTAACACCAAAGACAATCAATTTATTTGGGTAGCTTTAATTCTCATAATTTTTCTCACCGGAGTACTAATTTGGTTCGGAATGTAAACCTATATAGCTCCTATACAAGTTATAGTTATTAAGCTATATAGCAACCGCCAGGGCAGCCCGATACATTCTCAATTCCTCAAACCCTTGAT
>DOIX01000143.1:0-9976 GCA_003511885.1 Cyanobacteria bacterium UBA11153 | reverse complement strand
TCAATTCCTCAAACCCTTGATTTTACAACATTCTTCCCCACCCCCTAACCCCTAGTCCCTATCCCCTAGCCCCTATCCCCGCCAAAATGGTACAATAAAGGTTCATCAAAAGCGTGATGAGTATTAGATAAAAGGAGATCTAAATACTCAAGTAAATCCTGGTGTTGTTTCAGATTTGGACGATAACATTTTTCCCCATCAATAGTTACTGAGGTTTCAGATAAATCGCTAACTTCGCAAACAGAAAAAAGTCCAGCCGCAGCAATTTTAGTGTAATAGAGATTTTGACGAGATGCTTCCGATAAATAGTGAGGATAATCTATTGACGGGACAAAACCTGACGGTAGCTTACCTTCTATCAGTGGTATAATGCGATCGCAACAAGCAGCAGTGTTTAATCCCCGACGCTCTAACAATCTCATAATTTCCTTAATCCTGTAGGCACGCAGAGAATCTTCACCTTTAGTCAATGAAAAAGCTTTTAATATTTCCAATAAGATAAAATAGTCACTATACTGCTGTTCTTCGCTATTTAAAACTTGGGGATAGAGGGGTAATCTTGCCAATCCTCCTGCGATTCCTAATGCTAAATCATCCTCTTGAATTAGGGTGGCATTGGGGAATTTTTGCTGGAGCCATTTTTGGATAGCGGGAAAATTACTGGTTCCACCAATACAAATAACCTTAATAATTTCTGTTCCTAAAACTTTACCTTCTACTAATAGAGCATTCACCTCGCGATTTATTTGCTCAACAAAAGGCATCATAACCTTAGACTCAAAATCCTGACGCTTTACCAGCCAGGAATCATTACCTAATTCTAAAGTAAATTCCGCCTTACGTTGTAAAATTAACTTCAAATATCCACAGGCTTTCAGGAGTGCCTGCCCCAAGGCTGAAGTTGACAATTTACTCGCAGCCATATCTCTGATTGGGTGGAAATTACCATCGCTTTTCTTGGCTTCGGCTTGATGAGATAATGGCATTTCTAAATCAGGAGTCAAAGCAAGAGCTTCTAATTGCTTTTCAGACATCTGAGGATAAAGCAATTGCCAAAAAATATCTCTCTCGATACCATTACCTCCATCACCCCAACTCCGGAGCTTAAAACTCTTGTAAGTTAAGTATTCCCAATTATTAGGGACATCTACTAATGCCATTTCTGTCGCAGTTGCGCCGCAGTTAATCGCCAGAGTCAAACCACACCAAGGAGCAAAGTTTTGAGGTTGAATTTTTAAGTTTTGAATTGAGGAGATATCAGAAGAGTTTTGAGTTTGGGGTTGGGAGCTTTCCCGGGGAGAAACTAAAGTTTTGGATCTCTCTACTGTATGATGGTGAGATAAAATGGATAGGATTGTTGCGATCGCATCTTCCAAGAAGAAAATTTGCCCAATCTCCTGTACCAGATTGGCTTCAATGACAGCTTCCCGTAAATTAATCTGATAGGTATTTCCCCAACTCTTAGGATAACTCAACACCACACCTTCCAGTTTTGCTAAGGCAGCGGCTAGGGTTTCCGATTCCAAACCAATAGCCCCTACTTTCACGGGTGCATCTGCCCGGGTACTTTGAGGTGTTAAGGTTGATAAAATTGCCTGTAGTGCCCATCTTACCCAGTAAAGAGAAACAGATTGCTCTCCAGGTAACTGCAAAGTTGGTTCCCACTCATGATTCTCTTGACTGTAGTAGGGAATTCCTATTTTCAAATAGGGTTTAAAATTCTGCAAATATATTCCCGGTTGCTTTGCTAATAAAGATGCTAAAGCTCCCACAACTACTGATGTCGCAGGTGCTTCCACAAACAGCTTACTCACACCAAATCCAGAGTAAGTTGCCATTGGTAACCTAAACATAGATTCCCCAGAAATCCGACTGGAGAATTCAGGATTAACCTTATCTAAGTCATTCCACCAATAAATCTGATATATCTCACCCGTTACTCGATTTAGGAGGGCAGCAGAAATAGTTGTTGTTCCCAAATCAATCCCTAAATACCAGCTCGCTTTATTCCTGTCTCGATCCATTTTGCCATCATCTAATTAATTTTGGTCTTCCTCATCATCTTCATCTTCAATTAGAGGAAGATGGTCTTCTGGTATGATGTCATCATCTACCACATATTCAGTGCCAAAGTCAAGAAATCCATTATCAAAGAAATTCGCATCTAACTCCAAAGATTCCGGAGTTGCCGGGATGATATCCTCGACAAACTCTGCTTCGCTTACTTCCGAATCGAAGTTTTCAGATTCCCTGTTAAAATTTTCGATTTCTTCAGATAACAAATCGCCAGTTGTAGCACCATTCTCCCAACTGGGGAATGCAAAGTCATCCTGAGAAAAGTCTTGGAAAGCAAATTCTTCCCAATCATCTGCTAATAACTCTTCTCCTCCGGCAAACTCCTGGCTTGCCAAAGGATAGAAATCCGTTGTTTCTGTTGGGATAACTCTTGGCGATTCCCAATAAGAATCGTCTAAGATTTGTTCATCAGGATTGCCTTGATTGGGAAATTCTTCAAAACTGTGAAGATCTTCATTAAGTTGCTCTAAAATATCCTCCTCTAAGCTAATGTCTGCCTCGGAATTCCCCGTCAATTCATCGATGGACAGCAAATCTTCATCTGGCGAAGCAGGAATATAGCTATCATCAATTGTAGGGGTTGGTTCTTCCCTGTCAAAGGGTTCGTCTCTTAACCATTGCTCTTCCCTTGTGGTAAAGATTGGCGGAGTTTCAGGATGGCTGGGAGCTGCTGGAGCGCGATCGCGACTAGAGTCTGCCAATCCCATATCCTCTAACAAATCTGTTAATGCAGCAACAGTGTCTATTTTTTCTGATTGACTATCTGATGGACTATCTATTTCCCTTTCTAATTTACTTTCTGATTCTAATTGGCTAACATTTTCTGGAGTAGATTCAGACTTTTCCACCAAATTTGATCTGAGATCCGGCGCAGCTTCAAAGACTGATTCGTCAAATGATACAACTTGCCACGACTCATGTTCATCTGCCATTGGTTCCACCAATGGTAATAATGGTGTTGATTCCATTGGTATAGGTAAATCTGTAACTCCTCCAAATTGAAAATCCCGATCTTCAGCAAACAAATCCATTGAGTCAGCAGGTGTAAATTCGTCTAAGCTGGGAGGAAAATCAGTCTCATCTTCTGATATTTCTAAATTATCAAATTCGATTTGATTTGATAGATCCAAGTCATATTCATTTAGATTAGCTGGCTCGCTGAAATTCTCTGTATTGAAGAGATTATCGTATAAATTATTAATGTCGCGATCCCATGGTTCAATTCCCAACTGAAGTTCATCAATATCTGTATGCCATCCCGCAAAAGATCCAGGATCTGGCAATACTTCTGCCTCCGACTCTAACATAAAATCGACCGATGGACTATCGGGAGGATTGATGGAATTATTTTCCTCATCTATGTCCAGCGGCAATGATTCTGGAGGAGTTATATCTAGCTGAATAAATGTATCTTCTTTGTCCGATTCAGCCCCATTGTCATCCTCAATTTCTTCAATTGGTTCCCAATCTCGAACGAGCTGGTTTCCCAAAGGAATATCTTCAGAAATTGGTATCGATGTAGTTGAGGAAAAATCTGGGATTTCCCTAATCTTATCAGCCTTAACCGTAGCATCTAGATCGATCGGATTTGGACTTGCATTGACACCTGTATCTCTTTCAAATAAAGGATGAGGTGGTGGAATTAAGATCAAGGGATCTAAACTGGGAGCATTGGCAGGTTTATCGGGAATCGAGCCTGTCACCTCTGAGGTAAGAGGAGACGATTTCGTCACAGAAGCGATCGCATTAACAGGGATAGGAGCTGTTTCCGTACCATCAGATAATGTATTCGATGATGGCAGCGCGATCGCCCCTTGTTCTTCAGATAGCTGAGATAGGCGCTTCACCAACGCCGTAAAGAGAACTTCCCCTTGAATACCCAATCGGTGCATTTTGTCAAGTTCTTGGGATAAAGAATCTTGATAGGTATAAAGATTCCGCTGCAGCGCTTCAAAGATAGCTCTTTGATTAGTATCCAAAGTCATTAACATGCGATCGAACTGCAATTCTGTCTGTCGCATTTGTTCCAAACGCTCTTGCGGCGGGATCAGAGTCGCTCCCCTCCCAGAGGTGGATTCTGTAGTAGTTTCCTGTTGTCTCTGTTGGGCTTCCCAAGCTACCAGGATTTGAGCTAGCTGCTGAGTTAAAGTTTCACTAGAACGGCTAATTACATCCTGAGCAATGCGATCGAGAGATTCCCGTCTAGTATTTTCGAGCTGCCGAATTTCTTGCACTATCGCATCCCGCTCTTGCTGTAGCGCCACCAACTCAGCCTGCAATGACCCCGTTACACTAGCACGAATACTCTGTACTTCCTGATTGACAGCTTGCCTAATCTGCTGTGCCACTGACGGGTGAGTGGATGGCGTGTTTGTCGGTATTGGGGATGTGGTTGCCAAACCCTGTTCAATAGAAACTAAATAGCTGCGAACTCTTTCCAGCAATTGACGACCCCCCTCAACACCCCCAGACCAAAGGAGACGAGAGCGAAACTTAGGGAGTATGCTGTCAATATCAGCGATCAGAGATTGAAGATCCTTCTCTTGAGTCACGGTTGAACCTTGAAGAAAATTAGTGCAGTTGACGTACTCCCCTGACTAAAAGTCGAGGGTAGCGCTTAAAAAGATGTTACGAGGCTGTTATACAGACACGCCTCTGGACTTTTCTTCCTGCTTCATTGACTCTTAACTAGACGGTTACCCGTCCCCGCCAGGTTGTCTCCACAGGCATTTTCTTTATTGTCCAGGATGCGTCCCACCCCAGACAGTCCTCGATTGCGGACGATTTGTGCAGCAGCTGCATCTCTATGTAATGTTATAGCTGACAGTGTTCGATCGATCGTTAGAGGAGCAGGCAAGAGGAAGAAAGGGAGAAAAGCCCATACTCCCCATTACCGATTGCCTACTTTAGCATCCCCTGTTCCATTCCCCATTTTGACTTTTGACTTTTGAATAACCATGATAAACTGTGTTTCCATTCCCATTAGATCCTGGTGGGGTTAAGCGTCAGGAATTGAGAGATAACTCTCCCAATCGCAAATCTCGTGTCTGATCGAAGGATTGGTCCAATCGACTACAACCGGAATGGGGAAGCCCCCATCCCCCCCCCCCAACAAAATTACCCAAACAGTAAGGGAAGGTAAACTTTGTCCAAGAAATTGGTTACAGTTGCTAACCCCTCTTGAGATGAGAGAAGCCTCATCAACTGATGGTAAGGTGACTCATCATAGCTGTCTGGAGGTATACAATGGGTTTTGAATCCATGGATGACGGATATATCTCACACCAAATGAACTCCAATGTTAACGACTTGATTTGCACAGCTCCTTTTTTTGCTGGCTTACCTGAGCTAACGGTGCAGCAAGCCACTGCTCATGTTGTCACTCGTAAGCATCCGGCAAATCGAGTAATTTTGCTGGAGAATGACTGGGGTGGCTCAGTGTATTTCATTTTAGAAGGCTGGGTAAAAATTCGCACTTACAATCTTGATGGTAAAGAAGTAACCCTCAATATTCTCGGCAAAGGCGAACTCTTTGGTGAAATGGCGGCGCTTGATGAAGTGCCTCGTTCTACCGATGTGATCACTTTAACAGAGACAACGATTGGTAGCGTACCCGCTCAAGATTTTGTCCATTTAATTCATAACGAACCCCTAGCGGGCGTGCGTCTGTCTCAACTGATGGCAAAGCGTTTGCGTCAAGTCAACCGCCGTCTGCGCTTACGCGAGTCAGATAGTACATCTCGCGTTGCTGATACTTTATTATTTTTGGCAGAGGGACAGGGAAAACTGAAGCAACAAGGGACAGAGATTCCCAACTTACCCCATCGAGAATTAAGCAGTCTCAGTGGATTAGCCCGGGAGACAGTGACGCGGGTACTAACTAAGTTGGAAAAGAAGGGCTTAATTGCACGCGATCGCGATTTGATGATTATCCCTGATGTAGCTGCCCTGGAGCGGATTATCGCCTAGCAGGGGACTGGAATCGCGGATCCTCGATACTTCGAGCAGGGGAGTCAGGGATGAGGAGAGCGGGATCGCGGCTCCTTGATAGGTCTAGTAGGGGAGTGGGGGAGAAAAAGTTCTCGCCAAATTTCCAAGTCACCCACAAATTACAAACAACCAAAAACCAACAAATAATAACTAAATTCGAGTTAAACTCTCCACGCTTTGAAAAACAAAGAAGGGATTCTAGATACAGAGGGCAGCCATCCCATAAGTCGTTTTCATCCCCTGGTTAAAAACCAGGGGTTCTCAACTTCTACGATGTTTTGATAGCTTGCGGATCTCGTAAAGTCAATAATTTCAATGATTTATTTTCATCATCATCATCTCATAAATTGAGATGAGAACTCAAAAACTCAAACCTCAAACCTCAAACCTCAAACCTCAAAACTTTTAAATCAGGATACAGGAGTGCCATTAAGATTGCCGAGGATATTCTGAATGATTTGTATACCTGTAATCGCCTGCCAGCCAAATAGTCCTAAAAGAGTAAGGTTTAGGGCAATGTGAGTGTAACGCGCCCAATCCTTACCTTTTTGCATAAAAGGTGTCAGAGAAGCAGAGGTAGCGATTAAGGCAGTCATCCCCAAGCCAACAATTAAGTGAGGTTGCACAAAGAGTTTGCCATTGTTGATGTAAGTTACACCCATGGCTCCCACTGTGGCAATTACCATTACCGACAATAGTACAGAACCCACTTGATGGTGCTTAACGCTATACTTACCTTTGATCAGCTCTTTCTTTTCATCCCCTGTAGCTGTTCTAGTCTTTTTGACCTTGATACCCAGATACATAGCATAAATAGCTAGTGCCAGGAGTCCCCACATGACCAGAGGGTGAATAAATTGAGCATATACTTTAAGAGATTCTAGGTTCATAGTCTTTGGCGGTATCTTCTCGGCGATTTAAGGATCTTGATAAAACTTAATATAACATAACATTAGGCTGAGATTGCGATCGCAATCTCTTGATCTTTTTTCGCCCGTGGAAACCCCTACTGGTGCAGTGGGGGTTTCCAGGGGGGATATTTTCTGGGGGTCAATCACCCTAAAATATCCAAATCACTGCGTGTATGAATACCCATCCTTTTTGTGAATATCCGTGCAGTATTTGTGAATGATTCCTTGAGCCAACTATTGAGAAATTGCCGTAACTGGACAAACTTTTCTAATTCGTCTCAACCAAGTCTCAACATTGGCAATGCGACTTTCAAGAGATGGTGGTAGCCATCCGTCTTAACAAGTTATGTTTAAGAGCTGTCCTAACCAGAGCGACTGTTATACACTGAGACTCTCCGGGTTTCTCACCGGGGTGAATAGTGAATTTAGACTCGATTCGGAAACTCTCCATGACATCAAAAACAGACTTACTACTACTCAAAGCATCTCAAAGTGGTAACTTAAATCAAGTCCAAGGCTTGCTAGCACAGGGTGCTAACATCAATGCTACAGATCGAGATGGCACTACAGCGCTGATGTTTGCTGCGGGGAAAGGATATACAGAAATTGTCCGTTTATTACTACAAGCTGGGGCAAATGTCAATCAACGGAGAAAGCTACACAGTCTGACGGCTTTAATGGTAGCCGCAGCAGCAAAACAAATCGATGTTTTGCAAACCTTGATTGATGCAGGCGCTGATGTCAACGCCCAAAATGATGATGGTACGACAGGACTAATGGTGGCAGCTCATCAAGGTAATCTCAAGATAGTGAAGATTTTATTAAGTGCAGGCGCTAGGGTAAATGTCAAAGATACCGATGAAGATACGGCCTTGAAACTAGCCGCCGAGACAGGTAATCTGGATCTCGTCCAAGCTTTGCTAGAAGCTGGTGCAGATAGTGCAGAAGAAGCCTTAACTCTAGCAGTAGGTGCTGGTAACGCGGAGATGGTAAAACTATTGCTAGAGCGAGGAGCAGATCCTTCAAACTGTAACTCTGATGGGAGAAGTCCCCTGATGGCAGCAGCAGAAATAGGAAATCTCAATATAGTTCAACTATTATTAAAAGCGGGAGTTGATATCAACAGTCAAGACCATGACGGAGAAAGCGCGATCGCATTAGCAGGAGATAGAGGTAACACAGAAATAGTCCAAGCCTTACTAGCTGCTGGTGCCAATCCAAATTTGCCCAACTCGACTGGAGCAACTCCTCTGATGGCAGCCGCTGCTGGAGGCTATCTTGACACTCTCAAAGCTTTACTCGATGGTGGTGCTGATATCAATGCCACAGATAGCGAAGATGATATGGCATTACATCTGGCGGCTGTCGAAGGTAAGAGAGAAGTAGTAAGTATGCTACTGGAGCGGGGCTGTGAAATTGATGCTAGAAATAAAATGGGTGATACACCTCTGATCCTAGCCGCCTTACACGGTTACACTGAAATAGTAAGGGATCTGCTGGAAAAAGGAGCAAACTGTAATGCGATCGATCGAGGAGAAACGCCTTTGACTTTAGCACTGTCTGGAGGTAGCCCAGAAACAGTGAAGGTCTTGCTCAAATTTGGTGCAGATGCCAATGTCAGAAGTACTGACGGGAAAACTATCCTCATGAAGGTAGCTGACAAAGGCGACTATCAGCTCATGAAATGCCTGCTAGATAGTGGTGCGGATCCCAACCTAGTGGATAATGCTGGTGCTACCGCCCTCATGTGGGCTTCTCATCGGGGTCATACCAAAGCCGTAAAAATTTTGCTAGATGCTGGTGTCGATGTCAATATCAAAAATAAAGGTGGCCACTCTGCCTCGACAATCGCAGAATTTAATGGTTATCTGGAAGTCGTACAACTGATTGAGGCGGCTGGGGCATCAAAGTAGTTGACTTCCCAATCCTGGAAAATTTTGGTTGAATAATAGGTCTCATAAACCAATGCTAATGCACGAATTAATTCCCAATAATGAGCTGTTGCTAGTTAATCCACGACGGCGAGGTGGTTTAATTCTCTACAAGCGTTATCATACTGAATTTGCTGGGCCTGGTGCAGCGGTAGGCGGGCAGTTTGATTTAGATTGCCAGGAAGTGCTGCCAGTGGGGCATCTCTCCCTAATTCCTCCCGAATCAGCCGATGAACGACAACGGGCTTACTTGATTCGGCGACAATGGATTAGACTGACCAAAGAGATTACAGATCATCCTGACCCATTAGAACGCGCTCAAAAAATCTTAGAACAATTTGAGGGGTTTTTTAATACGGATATGGTTTCTCAAATACCCGATGAAGCTTTGGCGCTGTTAGTGGGAGTCTTCCCCCACACAATTAGGATGTGGCGGCGCAACTTTGGTAAATCGGCTTGACCAGAAGGCGATTAGCTTGACTCCTGCCGAAGGCAATCGCAAACTATCCTAAAGTATAAAGGATGTTTTAATCTAAGCGCTTTAGCGTCGGGAATAGTCACGGTAATGGTATTTCAACAAAAGAACTTTTTCCTTTCTTCCTGCTCAAACTATAAATTTTGGCTTGTGCCGATTGGTGTTGTACTCTTCGGGGGAGGAGTGATGGGTTGTGGCAATGTAGCCCAGCTTGGCAGCAATACGATTAAAATAAGCGATCGCGCTGTGGGTGTCACGCCAATTAGTGATATCCAACCCAATCCCCAGGCTGCTACCAAGATTTACCTGGAAGGGAAAGTCACCATCAAAGCCCCATTTTTAACTGGAGGGGCTTATCAACTCCAAGACACTACTGGTAAAATTTGGGTATTTACCAACCAAACCCTCCCTAACCTTGGCGATCGAGTTGCGATCGCAGGTGAGGTAAAATTTCAAAGTATCTCGATCGATGGACAAGAAATCGGTGAAGTATATGTTCAAGAAGAGAAACAGTTAGAACGTCAGTCGGGACAACCTGAAGCATCGGTACAGACTGCTGGTAGTTAATTTTTGGTTATTTGGAATTGGTTATT